>JABDQU010000284.1 GCA_013042105.1 Boseongicola sp. | reverse complement strand
ATGCTCGATCCAGCGGCGTAATCAGAAGGTTGTCGAGGAAGCGCCGTCTCCGTTTTTGGACGAAGAAACGCGTGCCGCGATGGGCAAGCAGTCTTGCGAATTGGCCAAGGCCGTCGGCTATACCAGTGCGGGGACCGTGGAATTCATCGTGGATGGTGAGAAAAACTTCTACTTCCTTGAGATGAACACACGTTTGCAAGTGGAACACCCTGTGACCGAGCTGATTACGGGGGTTGATCTGGTCGAGCAGATGATCCGCGTAGCCTATGGCGAGACGTTGTCGCTGAAGCAGTCGGACATCGGGATAAACGGTTGGTCGATCGAGAACCGGCTTTATGCGGAAGACCCTTATCGAGGGTTCTTGCCATCGATCGGGCGGCTGTCGCGGTATCGCCCACCAGCGGAAGTGGCGAAGAAGACGCACGCGGTTCGTAACGACACCGGTGTGTTCGAGGGCGGCGAGATCAGCATGTATTACGATCCGATGATCGCAAAGTTGTGCACTTGGGCTCCGACACGCGCCGACGCAATCGAAGAAATGCGCAACGCCCTGGATGCGTTCGAGATTGAAGGCATCGGACACAATTTGCCGTTCCTTGCCGCGGTCATGGATCATCCGATTTTCATCTCAGGTGACATGACAACCGCGTTCATCGAGGAACAATACCCGGACGGTTTCGCGGGTGTTGTGCCGGATGTGCAGACGAACGCACGCCTTGCTGCTGTCGCAGCCCATGTGAAGATGCGCAAAGAAGCGCGGGCCGCGCAAATCTCGGGTGGTATGGCGAACCATCGCCGCAGGATCGCGCCTGAGTGGGTCGTTTATGTGGGCAAGGACCAGTTCAACGTCTCGATCACGGAGAAAAACGGGTGCACGACGGTTGCCTTTGAGGACGGTCAGACAATGGACGTTGCCTCGGACTGGACGCTTGGCTGTCGCTTGTTCGAAGGCGACGTTGGCGGTGTGCCGATGATCGTAAAGACGGACTTTATTCGTGACGGTGCGCGGCTTCGCTATCGTGGGGCGGACCTGAATGTCGTCGTGCGCACGCCGCGACAGGCCGAATTGGTGGCGAAAATGCCTGAAAAGGTGCCGCCGGATACATCGAAGATGCTTTTGTGCCCGATGCCGGGACTGATTGTCTCGATCGCTGTCGAAGAGGGGCAGGAAGTGCAGGAAGGTCAGGCGCTTTGTACCATTGAGGCGATGAAGATGGAAAACATCCTACGCGCCGAAAAGAAGGGCAAAGTGTCGGTTGTGAAAGCGGTGGCCGGTGACAGTCTTCAGGTCGACGAGATTATCATGGAGTTTGAGTGAACCGTCATGCCGACATAGGACCGTTAGGTTATTCGCCTAAGGAGCTGTCGCGGATTTCCTGCCGCCGCAACGGCATCTTGTCGATGGATCGCGTCAATTCGCGCACGTCCCACGGGAAGGGTTTGCGAAGCTTCACGCCGCCATCTTTGCCGATTAGCGTCAGCATGAAGCCACGTGGTCGCAACTTGCGCCGCACATCGCTGAGATCACTGCGGGATGTGTCGGTGATGATAATGACATCACGCTCAACAAGCTCATCCACGCGTTCCAGCAGAAGGTCCAACTGCTGCTGGAAGGCAGGGTCAGCGGGCGTGTCGGCAAAGACGACCACCGGACGTGCGATCCATAGAAAGTCTTCAAGATCAATGCTTTGTGCGTCGAAAACCGTTGATTTATCGGCTTCCCACATCTCGATGGGGGTCGCCTCGGCGACGGTCCCGTCTGCGGCGGACGCAAATGTTGCTGTCATCGCCAAGGCGGCGGATGCAATCAAAACTGTAAATCGCGGTGCGGTCATAACTTCTCCGTTCACAGAGAATATATGTCTCATTGGCGAAATGCGTAGGGGTTTATCGTCAGGTCACGGCAATTTCACCTGCAAGACCCAAAAACAGGAGATGTTTCGATGAGTGACTGGAAGTCCCTCGCGGAAAAAGAACTTCGCGGCAAGAGTATCAGCGATATCGAGTGGGAAACGCTGGAAGGCATCCGCGTGAAGCCGCTTTATGACGACAGCGATGTGGCCGATTTGGATCACATGGGGTCGACGCCCGGTTATGCGCCCTTCACGCGTGGTGTGAAGGCCACGATGTATGCGGGCCGCCCATGGACGATCCGCCAATACGCCGGATTCTCGACAGCCGAGGAGTCCAATGCGTTCTATCGCAAGAACCTCGCGGCGGGTCAGCAAGGTGTCTCGGTGGCGTTCGATCTGGCCACGCATCGCGGATACGACAGTGATCACCCGCGTGTCGAAGGTGACGTCGGCAAAGCCGGTGTTGCGATCGATAGTGTCGAGGACATGAAGATACTGTTTGACGGGATTCCGCTGGATCAGGTCAGCGTTTCGATGACAATGAACGGCGCGGTTATTCCGATCCTTGCCAGCTTTATCGTCGCGGGCGAAGAGCAGGGGCATGATAAGGCGCTTCTGGCGGGCACTATTCAGAACGATATTCTGAAGGAATTCATGGTGCGCAACACCTATGTCTATCCGCCCGAGCCTTCGATGAGGATCGTTGCGGATATCATCGAATACACGTCCGATCACATGCCGAAATTCAATTCGATTTCAATCTCAGGCTATCACATGCAAGAGGCGGGCGCGAACCTTGTGCAGGAGCTGGCCTTCACGCTGGCGGACGGCCGTGAATACGTTCGCGCAGCCATCGCGCGCGGCATGGACGTGGACAAGTTCGCGGGAAGGCTGAGCTTTTTCTTTGCC
>JABDQU010000103.1 GCA_013042105.1 Boseongicola sp. | reverse complement strand
TCTTGTGGCTGCGGGACGTGCTTTTGAGCTGTTGGCGGAAGCGCCGATCCCAAGCGGGACCGAGAGCTAGGTCATCGCATCAAAAATCAGTTTCGAACCGGTGACGGTTAAAAGGAGGTAAGTGATCAAAAAGAACAGGCGCTCCGGAATCATGCGGTGCGCTTTGACGCCAAGCCACGCGCCAAACAGCGCTGCGGGGGCGAGGTAGAGGCCCGCGATCAGGGTTTGCGATGTGAAAATCCCTAATATCGCGTAAGGGATGGCCTTGAAGATGTTAACAGCCCAGAAGGTGATGACGGTGGTTGCCTGATAGGTCGTTTTGTTCATCCCGCGGGCCAGGAGATAGACTGCGACGGGTGGACCGCCTGCGTGGCTGACAAAGCTGGTAAACCCGGCTATTGCTCCCGCGAGCAGTCCGACGGCCGGCGCGAAGGGGCGGTTGGGGATGCGGATGACGCCTTGGGCGCGGGCCAGTTGAAAGGCGACGAAGGCCAGCGAGATTGCTCCGAGGAAAATGCGCAGCATGTCGGCGTCGGCCGCACGCCAGAAAACCGTTCCAAGAACGACCCCTGGGGCCGCGCCAAGGATCAAAAGCCGTGCGTCGGGCCAACTCCACTGCTTCCAGTATGGCCTTAGTGTCGCAGCATCTACCAGCATCAAAAGTGGGAGCATCAGACCCACGGCAAGGGCCGGATCGATGATAAGGGCAAGGAGTGGCGCGGCCACGAATGCAGCGCCCGATCCGAAGCCGCCCTTTGATATTCCTGCAAAAATCACCGCCGGGATCGCGATCATGAAAAATGTCGTGTCTAAGATCATCGCGGTCTTTCGTGGCGTGGCGCTGAGAGGCTGATAGCGTGTGACAACGCCCATGGGAAGGATCAGAACCCTAAGCTTGGCCCTTGCACCTTGGCGAGACTCTGGCTACCCCTCGGCTCCGAACCGCTTTATTTCCACTCGGATCGGAGACTCATCCTCATGTCCAGACCAAAGATCGCGCTTATCGGCGCAGGCCAAATCGGTGGCACGCTTGCTCACCTTGCAGCAATGAAAGAACTGGGCGACGTCGTCTTGTTTGACATCGCCGACGGCACGCCACAGGGCAAGGCGCTCGATATTTCTGAAGCTGGTCCATCGGAGGGCTTTGACGCCGCGGTGACCGGCACGACAGATTACGCTGACATCGCGGGCGCAGACGTTTGCATCGTTACCGCCGGTGTCGCGCGCAAACCCGGAATGAGCCGCGATGACCTTCTGGGAATTAACCTCAAGGTCATGAAGTCGGTCGGCGAAGGTATCAAAGCGCATGCGCCGAATGCCTTTGTGATCTGCATCACCAACCCGCTGGATGCGATGGTTTGGGCGCTGCGCGAATATTCCGGACTGCCGCATGAGAAGGTTTGCGGCATGGCGGGTGTGCTTGATAGCGCGCGCTTCCGGCATTTCCTCAGCCTTGAGTTTGATGTGTCGATGAAGGACGTCACGGCATTTGTTCTGGGCGGACATGGTGACACGATGGTGCCATCGGTGCGGTATTCGACAGTGGGCGGTATTCCCCTGCCCGACCTGGTGAAGATGGGTTGGACGACGCAGGAAAAGCTGGACGCGATTGTGCAGCGCACGCGGGACGGCGGTGCTGAGATCGTTGGTCTGTTGGGCAATGGTTCGGCCTACTACGCCCCGGCGACGAGCGCGATTGAGATGGCTGAGTCATACCTTAAAGATCAAAAACGCTTGTTGCCTTGTGCCGCATATGTGGACGGCGCGCTGGGCCTGAAGGGCATGTATGTTGGTGTCCCCACGGTCATTGGCGCCGGTGGTATCGAGCGGGTCGTAGACATCGAATTGTCCAGCGAAGAGCAGTCGATGTTTGATAAATCGGTCGATGCTGTGAAGGGTCTGGTTGACGCTTGTAAGGCGATTGACGACGGGCTCAGTTAAGCCCCTCGACACTTGGATTTACTGAAGCCGCGTTTCCCGGAAGGGGTGCGCGGCTTCTTTCATTTCACGCGCATGCGGACTTTGGGTTGCGTCAGCATGTGGGGGCGGGCAGACAGTTCGCAGGGTTTGAACAGCGGGAGCGCGCGCGTGAGCAAGACTGCACCTTCCATCGACGGCATTCGGTATTTGCGCATGTTGGGGCGGATGCATCTGGCGTTGAAGCCGCGCTGGTATCTTGAGGTTGGCACGTTTACCGGGCGAAGTCTTTCGAAGGTCGACTGCAATTTCGTGGCAGTTGATCCGGCATTTCGGCTGAAAGCGCCGCTGTCGCATCCGGGCGCGGGGCAAATGCATTTCTTTCAGACCACGAGCGACGATTTTTTCGACAGCGGTTTTGCGGCGCGCAATGACATCCGATTTGATTTCGCGTTTCTGGATGGGTTGCATCACTTTGATGTCTTGCTGCGCGATGTGATGAATGCCGAGCGGTTGATGGTCCCGGGTGGGGTGATTGCGTTGCATGATTGCTGTCCGTCGAGTGTTGAAATGACGGTTCGGGATCAGATCAGCGGAGCCTGGACGGGGGATGTGTGGAAGACGCTTTTGATCTTGCTGCGGCATCGGCCTGATCTGGAGATCCGCGTGGCGAAGGCTGCGCCGACGGGGCTGGTGGTGATCAGGGGATTGGATCCGGCGTCGAATGTGCTGTCGGATCGGTATGACGAATTGGTGGCCGAATACGCTGATATGCAACTGGGTGATCTGCCGGGCGGCTTGGATGGATACTACGAGGCATTCCGTTTGGAGACACCAGAAGAGGTCATTGCGGACCTGTGAGTCGCGCTGTTTGGGCGATTCTCGGATATTTGTGATCACACGTTTTTCTGGTGTGATCACAAAATGCCGGAATGTTAGCCAAAAT
>JABDQU010000268.1 GCA_013042105.1 Boseongicola sp. | reverse complement strand
GGACCCCGGGATATTTGTGCCAAAAAGAAAGAACAATTCGATTCAAATTGTCTTTCTCTTGTTCAGAAGTATCCCGGGGGGCTGACCGCAGGGAGGCGGGGG
The DNA here is from genome assembly GCA_013042105.1 of Boseongicola sp. GTDB lineage: Bacteria > Pseudomonadota > Alphaproteobacteria > Rhodobacterales > Rhodobacteraceae > Boseongicola. The sequence goes on along the minus strand of JABDQU010000268.1, from coordinate 15,957 downwards.
CAGCGCCCCCTCAGGCGGTGTCATGTTAGACTCTCCCTGGATCGCTGCGCTGGCCGCGCTCTTTCTCTGGTGGTTTTCCACTGGCGCAATCCTTTGGGTTGTCCGCAAGGCCGATGGCGACGGCCCGGATGGTCATATCTGGGCATCGTTGCTGTCAGTTCCTGTCCTTTTTGCAGGCGTTGTCGGCCTTAACGTTTCGTTGGAGCTGACCGGTCCATCCGGTGCCTATGTCGGATTCCTTGCCGCTTTGGCGATATGGGGATGGATTGAGCAGGCATTTCTCTCTGGTCTTGTGACCGGCCCAAACCGTGCGGATTGTCCCAAGAATGCGGAAGGTTGGACAAGGTTCATCCACGCAGTCGGCACCATCGCGTATCATGAAGGTCTTTTGCTGGTCGCACTGGGCACAATCTGGTTCGTCTCAATCGACAGCGGCAATCAGATCACCTTCTGGACGTTTGCGGTTTTGTTTTTTGCCCGGGTTTCCGCAAAGCTGAACCTGTTCTTTGGCGTTCCGCACATCAATACCGAATTCATTCCCAAACCCCTGGCGCATCTGCCGTCGTATTTTCGAATCCGAAAGATCAACTGGGTCTTCCCCTTCTCGGTGTCGGGGTTGACCTTTGCCGTGGCCTGCTGGCTGGAACGGCTTTACGCGACCGGTGATGTGGCCTTTGCCTTTTTGGCAGCCATCACCGCGCTCGCTCTCCTCGAACATTGGCTGATGGTTCTGCCATTGCCCGACGCAAAACTCTGGCGCTGGATGCTTCCGGTGTCAAAAGAAGACCAAGTAAGGATCAGAGATGGACTTTGACGCACTGTTCAATCAGCAGTTGGACGCCCTGAAGGAAGAAGGCAACTATCGCATTTTCGCTGAAATGGAACGCAAATGCGGCTCGTTCCCCAAGGCTGACAACTATGGCCCAAACGGCAAACGTGAAGTGACGGTCTGGTGCTCGAATGACTATCTGGGAATGGGTCACCACCCGGCTGTGATTGATGCGATGGTGGATACGACTCATGCCTGTGGGACAGGCGCTGGCGGCACTCGGAATATCTCGGGCACCGCACATCAGCATATCAAGTTGGAAGAAGAACTCGCCGACCTGCACAACAAGGAAAGCGCTCTGGTTTTCTCGTCCGGGTATGTTTCAAACTGGGCTGCACTCTCAACTCTTGGAAGCCGCTTGCCGGGTGCAGTCATCCTGTCAGATGCGCAAAACCATGCGTCAATGATCGAAGGCATTCGGCATTCACGCGCCGAGAAAGCGATATGGAACCACAATGACCCCGAGGATCTGAACCGCAAACTGGCAAAGATCCCGGCAGATCGCCCGAAAATCGTTGCATTTGAGAGCGTGTATTCGATGGATGGCGATATCGCACCCATTGAAGAGATCTGCGACGTGGCCGATGCGCACGGCGCAATGACCTATATCGATGAGGTCCACGCGGTGGGCATGTATGGCCCGCGAGGCGGCGGTGTAGCCGAAGAGCGTGGTCTGATGGACCGTATCACCTTAATTGAGGGCACTCTGGGCAAAGCCTACGGCACCTTCGGTGGATATATCACCGGGTCGGAAGCCATGTGCGACTTCGTGCGCTCGTTCGCCAGTGGCTTCATCTTTACAACCGCCCTGCCCCCTGCGGTCGCAGCGGCCGCCACAGCGTCTATCAGCCACCTTAAACGCTCCCAACTGGAACGGGCGCGCCAAAGACGGCAAGTGGCCCTCCTGAGGCGTCTCCTGGACGCTCGCGGCATTCCGCATATGCCGAATGAGAGCCACATCATTCCGGTGATGATCGGCGATCCGGTGAAATGCCGGATGATTTCCGACATGCTGATGGATGATTGGGGCATTTACGTCCAGCCGATCAACTATCCCACCGTGCCGAAAGGCACCGAGCGTCTTCGGATCACCCCCTCGCCGCTTCATACCGACGATGATATTGCATATCTTGTCGAAGCGCTTAATTCCCTATGGCAGCGATGTGCGATTGCTCGGGCTGTTGCCTAAGTGTAATCGCCACCTAGATCGAATATGGACGGTGCGGGCAGGCCTGCCTGCGCTATGGTGTCAACTGGAAGGAAAACGACATGAAAATTACCCGCCGCGATGGCCTGAAGATGTTGGGTGCAACAGCACTGGCTTCTGTTCCGTTCAAGGCTCTGGCTGATGGACACACAACGCACATGGTTGAAATGCTCAACAAAGAGCCCGATGGCAGCGAGCGCCAGGTGTTCAACCCACCAGTGATCAAAATTGCTGAAGGCGATTCCGTGAACTTCGTTTCGACGGATCGCGGTCACAACTCGGCATCCAACGCTGACATGCTGCCTGAAGGCGCTGAGGAATGGAAAGGCGGTATCAACGACGATATCGAAGTCACTTTCACTGTGCCCGGCGTCTACGGCTATTTCTGCACACCGCACCAGTCGGCCGGTATGGTTGGCCTCGTGCTTGTAGGTGATGTCACACAAGAACAGATCGACGCCGCAAAAGAAGTCCGTCAGCGCGGCAAGGCACGTGCCCGTTACGAAGATTACTTTGCGATGGCCGAAGAGATGATCGGTTAGGCTTTATTCCAAGACTTCAATGATCAAAAAGGGGCGTCCTGTCGGGCGCCCCTTTTTTGTCAGGAAATAACTTCAACACTTTCAATCGTTTCGTCGACCAGTGAACAAGACGAAAGGATGCGCGCTACCAGGTGGGTGGCGACATAAGACGCATGGAAGCGGCTGGGCGCCTTCAATATCAATCGCCCCCCTGCCCTGCCCTGCCGCTGCAGAGCATGTAACCAGGCTGCATAGAGACCCGGATCAGAGGCGTGCAAAGTGACCCGAGCAATATCCCATTCCGTATTACCATCGACAGTTGGCGCAGGCACGGTACCCTTTACTGGCAGTGGAACGATCGAAGCACCTTCGGCGTAGCTGTCTTCGGATGTTGTTAAACGCGCTTCGAAGTCCGGACCAACGTCCTTCCAGACTCCCCGCGTCGCATCCAACAATGCCTCAGTCGAAAGAGAATATTCTGTCACGCGTCCCCGCGCGCCCTGACGCAGCACGACAAGCCAACCAAGCGCTTTAAGCCGGGCCATCTCTCGTTTCACGGTACGTTCATCACAAGACCACATCCGCGCAATCTCGCGCTGCCCGACGCAAAGACGATCGCGTTGCCAATTGTATCTGGCGGTAATGAGCGTCATGAGCCGCAAGACACGACGTTGTTCGTGTTGCGAACCCCGCAAAGCTTTTGCCCCAAGAGCCGTCAGTATATCGTACTTGCGCGAAGCCGCGCCGCGTCCTGTTGGACGTAGATGATGCATGTCTATTGGCTTTCCTGCCGTCGCCTCATTGGCTGGGAATTCGACGTTTGATCATCGTTCCCAACGCTTTTCCTGCTGTTGGATAGATTTGCGTCCTAAAACTCGATTCTGTCAACCCGTATCACTCACTGCATAAATCAAATAACGAAAAACAGGTATTATTGGTATTGGGTGACACTCTGACTGTCCCCTATTTGGGGTCTTTTGTCACCCAATATATAGCGATCACCGATTTCCTGTCCCTAGGATATTGTGGCCAGCCTGCGCGAGATCCGAATCGGTCTGGGTCAAAACACAAGTAAAGAAGCGCAAATCCAGTTTCAGTATTCTCGTTGTTGTTTCTTTTTGCAACTTTCCCATTTCCAGCGTAAATCCGAAGAGACAGGAATTTTACGTTGAGAAGCGAAAACACACATGTTCGATCATACCGACCTTGCACGGATGCAAAGCCAGTCATTGAAAATGCAGGGATGGATCCGGCAGCAAACATTCTCGCCCGACCATGAAAAGACGCTTCGCCGGTTTTCCTCTTGGGAATTGGGTGAGCTGATTTTCAAAGTGAATCAATCCACCCTGCGCGGTCGTCTGGCGGCTGAACCCGCTCTGCCACAAGGGCTGGTGGAAGAAGACGGTCGGCAACGTTGGTATTCCCTTGAGGAGATCAACGAGATCCGCCGGCGTATCCGTATAAGCCGCAAAAGCCTTATGCCACACCGCCCCGCGGGGAAACGCGCCGTCCGCGCGGCGATAGCCAACTTTAAGGGCGGCGCTGGCAAGTCGACTGTTGCCTTACACTTTGCGCATGCGGCGGCCCTCGATGGATATCGGGTCTTGGCGGTGGACTTTGACCCCCAGGCGACGCTCAGCCACTCGATGGGGCTATCAGACGTCTCGGAGGAATACACAGTCTGGGGGATCATGGCTCGTGACCTCGTGCGGGAAACCGAGGCGGCCAACAGCGCAGCAGTAGGCGCTGAAAGCGGAACCGCCCTGCCCCAGCGCAGCCTGCCTGCCGGCATCAGGGATCTTGGGCTTGGAGATCTGCGTGTCGGTGATTTCATTCGACCGACAGCCTGGCCCACAGTCGACGTTATCCCGTCTTGTGCAAATGCCGCCTTCGTCGAATTTGCATCAGCCCAGTACAGGCACCTGAACCCCGAATGGTCCTTCTTTGCGGCTGTTAGCCGTTATCTCGATGCAATTCCCGACGATGCCTATGACCTCATCGTTTTCGACTGTCCGCCCGCCATTGGCTATCAATCCATGAACGCGGTTTTCGCGGCGGATATGCTCTATATCCCGTCTGGTCCGGGCTACTGGGAGTACGATTCAACAACGAGCTTCATCGGTCAGTTGTCCGAAGCGCTCGAAGATCTGGCCCGGTTTTCGTCCCTCGTCCCCGCGGGGACGCCGTCCCTGCCGAAAGCGTTTCTCGATGTCCGGTTCCTTTTGACACGATTTGAACACGGGAATGATTTGCACCGCGCAATGAAAACCGCCTTCGAGCGCGTCTTTGAAGACCGTGTCTGCCAACATCCGGTGGAAATGACCCGTGCTGTGGAACAATCAGGACGCTTTTTGTCCTCAATTTACGAGATGGATTATCGGGATATGACCCGCGAGACATGGCGACGGGCGCGCGCGTCATTCGATCAGGCCTACGATGAGTTCAAAGGGAATGTTGTTGCCTGCTGGGACCAGATGGAGGAAGCATCATGAGCAAGAAACGTATTTTCGACATTGATTTCCCCGACGCACTCGGCGAGGACGAGGCGGCTCTTGCCGGGACAGGCCGGCGCGGTCCTATGGCGTCCGCAATCTCCGAAAATGCGGATGCCCTTCAAGAGCGTAATGAGAAAGCAAAAGCCATCCGCGCCGAGAACGATGCCTTGGCGCAAGAGCACGTCCGACTGAAGCGACTTGGCCTTCTGGTCGATCTTGTGCCGCTTCAGGACGTGAAAACCACCAAGCTTGCACGCGACCGATCCAAGGACCGAGACGACGAGTTAGATGAACTGAAAGTCTCTATACAGGCTATTGGTCTCTCAAATCCGATCCAGGTTGAGGTGACGGAAGATGGCTACGAGCTGATCCAGGGCTTCCGACGTCTCTGCGCGTTCCGTGAGCTTTTTAAGGAAACGGGCGATCAAAAATTTGCGTCGATCCCCGCGGCGCTTGTCGCGAGCGGCGAAGCGCTTGAACGCCTTTACCGCCGGATGGTGGACGAAAACCTGGTCCGCCGGGATATTTCCTTCGCTGAAATGGCAACACTGGCTCAGCGTTATGCCGACGATGATCGCACAGAAGCCTCTTCGGTGGCCGAAGCTATTGCGCATCTGTATCCGTCAGCTGGTCGTCAAAAGAGGAACTATATCGGTCATTTCGCGTCACTCATGACCTATCTCGAAGGCCATTTGTCGTTTCCGGAATCTATCCCGCGGGCACTCGGCCTTGATGTGGAAAAACGTTTGTCTGAAAAGGCCGAGCGTATCGGCTGGCTGCGGGCATTGCTGATTGAAAGGCAACCAAAGACACCCAGAGAAGAGGTGCTGGTTCTGCGGGACTATGTTGCCAGTCTCTCGGCTCCGGGCAAGAAGGCAAAGCGCGGCAAGTCCCGCGCAGGCGCCAAAACCACGCTCCGCTACAATGGTCCCGGTGGTTTGGTGCGCTGTCTTGCATCGGATGGTCGGATTGAGCTTAGGGCCGAACGTGATTTCTCTATTCTTGATCGTCGCCAGATCGAGGCGGGTCTGGACGCCTTCTTCAAGGCGCTTGATGGAGAGTCCTAGGCGCTGTTTTCGCCGGTCTTCGCTGCGGCTTTCAATATGACCTTTGCCAACCGCTCCGGGGCTTCCTCGTGCACCAGATGACCGCCCTCAAGGTGAACTAAAGCTGCATTCGGCAGTTTTTGTACTGCGGTCTCTTGCGCATCCGGCAAGATTGTCCGGTCGCTCCGGGCCACCACGACGGTTGTTGCACACGCATAGTCAGCCAATCCAGCGCGTAACCCGGATACATCCCAGGCAGCCATCATGGCTAGGGTTCCGCGAATATGATGAGGATTCTGCGCAAGCTTCAGATACCTGCTCGTCATCTCCGGCGTAACAGCGCTTCCAGTGGCATTTAGAAGCTCTACGATCCGACGCTCGCGACCAAACAAACCCGCCAATAGATCACCTGAAAACGGCGCGACGGACAGTCCTCGTGCCATCACCGGGAATGCCCAACCCGCAACGCCATCGAAAGGGTCCAAAGCCGGGTTGATGAGCACCAGTCCCCGCGGGGACAAGAGCTTACTCAGGCGTAATGCAATGGCCGCGCCAGCAGAATGGCCAACAATCAAAAGCGGAGCCTGAAATCGTTGAGAGACCAACGAAGCGATGTCTTCCGCCATGGCTTCCAGACCGGATCTATTTCGCGCTCCCTGCCTCGTTCCACCGTGACCCGGCAAGTCCGGAGCAATCACCTGATATGATCCGGTCAGCCTCTCCATAAGCGCATGAAAACTCGCGGCGTTTGCGCCTGCTCCATGCAGAAACAGGATCGTCGGTCCGGCGCCGCCACTCAATACGTGCCATTCATGAGGAGAATTACGAAGCGTTTGTGCCTGCAGGCTTGCCGAACTCATTGCGCGTCAGACAGGTTCGGGTCGCGCCAATTGCGACCTCAGGCTTGGAAGGGCGACAACATCGGCATCCAAAGCCGCCGCCAGGTCGCGCACATGAGATGTCGTTCGACGCCCGGTATCAAGAACAACCGTCGGCACGGCGCTTCGGCGTATCTGAGCCGCCAAAACCGTTGCATCTGACATCGCTTGCGCACGATTTGTCGTACCATCCAAGGCCCGGTTTGCCCGTCCGTCGGTCATCAGAATTATCGTCGGCATCTGCCCCTGCCTGCGGGCCGCATCCGCCAGCTCCAGCCCGATCCGCAAGCCATGCGCCAAAGGTGTTGCGCCGCCAGCCGGGAGGGACGACAAACACTTCTTGGCCCGCGTCAGCGAGCGGGTAGGGGGCAACACAATTTCCGCAGATGTGTCTCTAAACAGGCCTAAACAGACACTATCGCGATGTTCATAGGCCTGTGCCAGCATCAACTCAACAGCCCCTTTCGCTTCAGCCAGACGCGCCATGGCCGCCGAACCTGACGCGTCCACAAGGAAGATCAACAACCGCTCCGAGCGATCTTTAAACCGTCTGATCCGAAAGTCTTCCTGTCGCAAGGCCAATGCCCCGTTCCCGGGCGACTGACGCAGTTTTTGCCAAGGTGCAGCCGCTTGGAGGGTCGCGAGCAAATCCAACCGCCCTCGCCCACCCAAATGCCCGCTGCGCGAGGGCAGGGGGCGTCCACGCTCTAAAGATGTCTTTGAGGCACCCTGTCCCTTGCCACTCGCAAACTTCGAGCGAAGCGCAAGCCCGGCTAAAAGCCCGTCCGGCAATTGCGTCGCCGCAGCATCAAGGTTTACCTCCTGCAAATCGCTTTCTTCCAAAGGTCTGGACGACTGATCCTCACTTACGTCACGCTCAACCGCAGGTTGAGCATTCTCCTGCGCAAGCTCTTCAGCCGAGATCGTCATACGGTGCGCAAAAACAAGCCGAACGGCGGCCTCGATGTCTTCAGGCCCAACCGCTCCAACGCCGCGAAACGCTGCATGCGCACGCGCACAATACACCGCCATTTGCGTTGCTCGAAAGCTCATGACCCCAAGTCTGTCTGCCAAGGCGACAATGGCTTCAATCAAAGATGCTTCGGTGCCAATCTCGTGCAAAGAAAACTGCGCCCGACCAATCCGCTCGGCATCCAGAACCGGTGCTACGCCATTAATGTTCAACGCATCCTCAAACAGGAAGAACGCCACCCGTTCACGCAGCATCTCAGCCGGAAGGGGATCGTCCTCCGTGCCTTCATCCGCCACCAACAGCAGCTGTCCGGGCCCTGCCTCACAATGCAGCACAATCCGCGCCACCAAATCCCTGTCCAGCCGCTCCGCCCCATTCAGCCAGATCGCCCCGGCATCCGCCAACAGACCTTTGCGCTCAACAATGCGCCCGTGCGTCAGACTGTCGGTCAGATCCACGCCGCCAAACAAAGCCTGTTGTGACGTCCCGCTGGTCACCCGCACCGAGGACATCGGAAGGTGCGAAAACACAGACTGCAGCCAATCACGACGCGCCCCGTGGCGCGCCTTAATCCAGACACCACCAAGATGCGCCGGATCTATCGCCAGCAATGATGCAACAAGCACCGCATCCTGTGCCGCGCTATGGTCGTCCGTGGTCATTCGGCGGCTGCAAGCGTCGGCCCAAACTGTTCGGAGACAACACGGTTAATGCGCACTGCAGAACCGGCATCATCGAGCGGATCACGTCGTAACCTGTGACATAGGGCAGGGGCCGCCAACCGGCGTAAATGCCCTTGTTCGACACTATTTTTGCCCTCAAACGCCGCCAGTGCCCGCGCTGCCCGCAGCAAAACCAGCTCACCACGCAATCCATCCGATCCAAGCGCCAGACACAAAGCCGACGCGTCGCGCATCGTCGCTTCGGGTGTCTCAATCGACGTCAGAACATCGCGCGCACCAACAATCTTCTTGCGCAGCTTCGTATCTGCCGCCCGCCAGCGCTTCATGAACGCCGCCGTGTCGACCTCATAGGCCTGCCGCCGCCGGATAACCTCAATCCGGTCGTCGATATTGCGGGGTGTCGTCACCTCAACTGAAAGACCGAAGCGATCCAGAAGCTGCGGCCGCAATTCGCCTTCTTCCGGATTGCCCGACCCAACCAGAACAAACCGTGCGGCATGCCGGACCGAAAGGCCCTCGCGTTCAATCACGTTCTCGCCCGACTGCGCCACATCCAGCAAAAGATCGACGATGTGATCCTCCAGAAGGTTCACCTCATCAATATAAAGATACCCGCGGTTCGCCTTTGCCAGCAGACCTGGCTGAAACGCTTTTTCGCCGCGCGTCAAAGCCCGCTCGATGTCCAATGCGCCTAGAACCCGATCCTCAGTCACGCCCAAGGGCAAATCAACGACCGGCGTCGCCTTCTTCACGACGTTGGTGCCCGAAAGTTCAGCCCAGTCCGGGCAATCCTCCAGCTGCGGCGCGTTCACCGGGCAACTTTGAACCGCCTCAATCTGCGGCAGCAAAGCCGCCAGCCCCCGCACGGCGGTCGATTTGCCCGTGCCCCGGTCTCCAAAGACCAGAACGCCACCAATGCCGGGATCAATCGCCGTCAGGATCATGGCAAGTCGCATATCGTCCTGACCAACAATAGCGGAAAACGGATAAGGCTGAGTCATGCGGCTGATCTCTCTGATAGCGCGAGGGGATCAACGCCCCCCCAGGTTCCTGAAGTGCCTGTCACGGCGAAGCGGGCATAAAGTTCCTCGCGGAACCAATTCCCTTCCCGGACGGCCTGAATAGCCTGCGCGTGCGGCCCCGTCACATCCCGTGCGAAGGCGGCCATTGTGTCTGCATCCGGCCAGATCGAAAACGTGACCTGATGCAAAAGAGGCACCTCTCCGATGCCGATTTTGAACATCACATTCGGATCTGCACCGATGACGCTCGAAATGTCTGGCACACGACGCCAGAACTGCGCGGCCGTGGATGGCTTGATCGTCGCGCGGGTTAGGGCGGCCAATGGCCCCGAATGCCTCTCAGTGGCGCTCCTGGGCGCGGCATCGAACGGTTTTTGCCCGGACCAGTGCCCGCGAACCGAACTTGGCGAAAGGTAAACCGTCCACGATTCGCTGGCTTTCGCGCGCCAGCGTTTGAACACCGAGGCCTCTTCGACCTGCGCTCTGGCGGTCTCCTCGTCGTCCCAGACGGCGAGAATCGCCCAGACTTGGGTGTTTGGCACAGGCGTAAAGCCCTCGCCGGTGCCCGAACCGCACAATTTCCAGAATCGCGCCTGCGGAATCTTGTGAAAAGACAGGCGCGCAGCCCCCATTTGCCCCAAAACCCATAGGCGGGACGCCACCGACCGGAATCGGAAAAGGCTCAAGGAAACAGTTTGAATGGCAGCTCTCCACACCGCTGTGTCAACTTAGTCTGACACATTTTTCTCAAGTATTGAAGGAAAAATCGCAAATCTTTCAGAAACTCATGTCTGTGATTGTAAATTAAACTAGACACACCTATCCTGTGCCAGTGGAACATGTATCTCAAAGCCTCGCACGCGGCGCAAATCATGCCGTCATCGTTGGTGCTGGTCTCGGCGGACTGGCCTCAGCCATGCGTCTTGGCGCCAAAGGTTGGCAAGTCACCGTCGTCGATCGCCTCGACAGCGCAGGCGGGCGCGGCTCTTCAATCACCAAAGACGGGCACCGCTTCGACCTCGGCCCGACAATCGTCACCGTGCCACAAGTGTTCGAAGACCTCTGGACCGCTTGCGGTCGAGATTTCCACCAGGACGTCGACCTCCGCCCGCTCGATCCATTCTACGAAATCCGCTGGCCCGATGGCTCGACTTTCGCCGCCCGCCAGAAAACCGAAGACATGCTCGCCGAAGTCCGTCGCCTCTCGCCAGGTGACGAAAAAGGCTACCTGCGTTTCCTCAAGGATGCCCACCGCCGCTACGTGATCGGCTTCGAAGGTATGGTCGCCAAACCGATGCACCGCGCCTGGGAGACGATCAAGGTTCTGCCTCAGTTCGCCCTCCTGCGCGCCGACCGCTCGATCCTCGGCCTCGCCCGCGCCCGCGTCAAAGACGAACGCCTGCGCATGGCCCTGTCTTTCCACCCGCTGTTCATCGGCGGCGACCCTCGCAAGGTCACCTCCATGTATGCGCTCGTCAGCCACCTCGAAAAAGAATACGGCGTGCACTATGCCGTCGGCGGCGTCGCCGCGATGGCGCAAGCGATGGAAAACGTCGTGAAAGGGCAGGGGGGGCAAATCCGCTACAACACCACTGCCGACGAGATCACCTTCACCGGCAACAAAGCAGACGGCCTCAAGCTCGACACCGGCGAAACCATCCCCGCCGATATCGTCGTCTCGAACGCTGACGCCGGTCACACCTATGACCACCTCATGCGCAACCGCCCCAAAAAACGCTGGACCCGTAAAAAGCTCAACCGCACCAAATGGTCGATGGGCCTCTTCGTCTGGTATTTCGGCACCAAGGGCACCCGCGACATGTGGAAAGACGTGGGCCACCATACCATCCTGTCCGGCCCCCGCTACGAAGGCCTGCTGAAAGACATCTTTGCCAAAGGCCACCTCGCCGACGACATGAGCCTTTACGTCCACCGCCCCTCAGTCAACGACCCCACAGCCGCGCCCGACGGAGACGACACCTTCTATGCCCTGTCGCCCGTTCCGCACATCGGCCACGCCGAAAATGTCGACTGGGCTGAGATGGCCGAGACCTACAAAGCCAAAGTCCTGAAGGCCCTCGAAGACCGCTTGCTACCCGGCCTGTCCCAGCACATCACCAGTTCCGAAGTCTTCACACCCGAAACCTTCCGCGACCGCTACCTTTCGCCCCACGGTTGCGGCTTCTCCATCGAACCGCGGATCCTGCAATCCGCATGGTTCCGCCCCCACAACGTCAGCGAAGAAGCGGATGGCCTTTACCTTGTCGGCGCAGGCACCCATCCCGGCGCAGGCCTGCCGGGCGTTGTTTCGTCCGCCGAAGTCCTGTCCAAACTCGTCCCCGACGCTCCACGAGTTGCAGACATGAAAGTTGCTGCAGAATGATCAACCCCCGCGACCTCCACATCTGCCGCGACGCGATCCGCCATGGATCCCTGTCCTTCTACACGGCCTCCAAACTTCTGCCCGCGAAAGTCCGCGACCCGGCGCTGGCCCTTTACGCCTTCTGCCGCCTCGCCGACGACGCCGTCGACCTTGGAGACCACAAGATCGACGCCGTCCTGCGCCTGCGCGACCGCCTCGACCTGATCTACCAAGGCAAACCGCAAGACTCCGCAGCCGACCGCGCCTTCACCGCCGTTGTCGAAGCGTTTGAAATGCCCAAAGCCCTCCCCGATGCCCTTCTCGAAGGTTTCGCATGGGACGCCATGGAAAAAGACTACGACACCCTTTCCGGCGTTATCGACTATTCCGCCCGCGTCGCCGCCGCTGTCGGCGCGATGATGACCGTCCTCATGGGCGTGCGCGATGCAGACGCGTTGGCCCGGGCCTGTGACCTTGGCGTCGCAATGCAGCTCACAAACATCTCCCGCGACGTTGGCGAAGACGCCCGCATGGGCCGCATCTACCTGCCGCTCGACTGGTTGCGCGAAGTTGGTATGTCACCAGAAGCCTTCATCGCCGACCCGATCCCCGACGACCGGATCCGGGGACTGACCAAACGCCTTTTGAAAGAAGCCACGCGCCTTTATCATCGCGGTGAAGCGGGCATTTCGGCCCTGCCACTGTCCTCACGCCCCGGCATCTATGCCGCCCGCCACGTCTACGCGGGTATCGGCGGAGCCATCGCCAAGAACGGCTACGACACGATTTCCTATCGCGCGCATACCTACAAATCCCAGAAAATCGGCTGGCTCATGCTGTCGATGGCGCGCACCGCCACCACCGTGGCCCTGCCGCAATCCGCCGTCCTTCACGCGCGCCCGCTTGAAGAATGCGCCTTTCTTGTAGACGCCGCAGCCCGTGCCAAACCGCATGCACCAAGCTGGGGCGACGGCAGGGCAGGCGCACTTCTGTCGGTTCTTGCCGAACTGGAAGCCCGTGACCGCCAGACCCAACTTGAACGCCACGGCGCATGAAAGTGATCACCTGATATGGACTGGATGCTGTTCTTCATCTTCCTCGCCTCAACCGGCGCGGCGGCCACCACAGGCGCCATGTTCGAACCCGGCGAGTGGTATGACGACCTTGCCAAACCGTCATGGAACCCGCCCAAATGGCTGTTCCCCGTCGCCTGGACGTTTCTCTACATCGCCATGTCCGTCGCCGCCGCGCGCGTTGGGACACACGAAGGCAGCGCCTACGCTTTGGCGTTCTTCGCCATGCAAATCGCTTTCAACACGCTTTGGACGCCGATTTTCTTCGGCCTGAAACGCATGAAAGCCGCGCTGGGAGTCATGGTCTTCCTATGGGGTGCCGTTGCCGCCTGCCTCGTCACGTTTTGGCAAATCGACCTGATCGCGGGGCTTCTCTTCGTGCCTTACCTCATCTGGGTCACCGTCGCCGGAGCTCTGAACTACAGCGTCTGGCAGCTCAACAAAGACGCAGCCCCGGCTTAGCCGCCAAACGACCAACGCGCCCGCCGAGGCACCCGAACCGCCAGCATCGGCATCAGCCAAGGCCCCCGGAACCGGTTCAGATCCAAAGCCTCATGCACACCCTCTGTCTCGTGCCCGTCAATTTTCGTGCGCACCACAGATCGCGTGTAAAACGGCGCATCCAGCATCGCCTTAACCTGCCGGGGCCGATACCCGGCATCCGCCCGCGTCTCGCGTTTCACCGCCCAAAGTGACCGCGCCACCCGCGCTTTCGGCGGGCCCTCAAACGGCTCGATCTCACCGCTCTCAGCAAACTTGAACCCCACGGCCAACTCGCTGCCATCGCGGCGCACAGCGTCATAAAAACAAACCGATCCCCCCGGCACGGGATAGCGCGCCCACGTCCAGTAATCGAAATCCTGCTCCAACGCCCGCGTGCCGAAGTTCGAGTCAAAATACCCATGCCCCGACCACTTCCAGCCCGGCCCAAGATCCACCTCGATCCCCGCCGTCGGCGCAAAGGGTCGCCACACATGCGTGCCCTCTGGCGTCAAAGGCAATTCCACATCCGTCAGCCCCGTCGGCGTCACCACAACCTGCCCCCGGATCCGGCTGACCAATGGCAAGGACGACACCTCATCAATATCAATGACCAGCCGATCGCCATCCCACGTCAGTGAAGACGGCCCCACGGTGAAGCTCTGATCCGCCTGCCGCAAAGCCGAAGTCCCGCGATCGGTCATCGTGAACCGCCCGCCGCGCCCATAGGTCGCCACGTTGATGCAAACATTATTCTCAGGGTTCTTGCGACCAGACCAGCGATACCAGGGCGAGAAAACCGACCCGATAAACGCTATGATCGAGACGGCTTGAGTCCCGTCATCCGAGACTCCGTCGATGTACCACCACGCATAGCCGTTTTCGGGGACGTCGACGGCGAAGCAAGGTCCTTCAAGATCGCCCCGGCCGCGTGCTTTCCGGAGAGCGTCGCCATCGCGATCCCCGCCCCCGGATGCGTCCCGCCCCCCGCCAGATAAAGGCCCGGCAAGGCCGTCCGCGCCGTCGGGCGTTTGAACGCCGCCATCATCCCGTGTGGGGAAAGCCCGTAAAGGGAACCTTGGCTCGCCGGAAAGAGACGATGAAACTCGCCCGGCACCGTCAATGCCGGCGTGTCCGGACGCGGACTGAAGACCAGCCCCCGCTCCGCCAAATGCTCGAAGACCCGTGTCCGACATGTCTGTTTCTCCTCATCCGTCACGTCCACTTCCGGGGCCGCATTCTCAATAATTTCAAACCGCTCAATCGCAGGCGCCGTCACACCCGTCCCCCGATCCTGAGCGCAGACGTAAAGCGTCGGATCAATCGGCGCACGCCCCGCCTTGATCTCGTCAAACTCACTCGCCGGATCCCAGCCGAAGAACACATTGTGATGTGCCAGTTCCACACCCGAAGCCTCGCCCGCAAAGGCCCAGACCCGCGCCGACAAACTCCGCGGCTCAACCGCATCCTCAGAGACAGCAAATCGCGCCGATGATCCCAGATGCCCGGCCCGCAGAGCCGCCGGATCGCCATTGAAAACAACCGCCTCAGCCGCAAACCGTTGCCCGCCAGCATGCACCGCCGCCGCGCGCCCGTCTTGCATTTCAATCCGCTCAACCGGCGCCCCATAGCGCACGTCGACGCCCATCCGCTCCGCCAACCCGGCCAAGGCCTCGGCCAGTTTCGACATACCGCCCTGCACACGCCAAACGCCCGACGCCTCCGCATGCCAAATCAACTGCAAAATCGCCGGAGACTGCGCCGGATGCCCGCCCACATACGTGGCGTATCGCCCAAACAATTGCCGCAGACGCGCATCCTTGAACGTCCTCTTCAATTCCCCGGCCAAAGACCGCAATGCCCCCATGTCGGGAATAATTGCAGGCTGACGCAAAACCGCCGCCGTCATCTTCCCAAGCGTCGGGGCAGGGGCTTCCATCATCGGAGCCTCAAACGCCTCAAACAACCGCGCCGTCCGCGCCGAAAACGCCGCGAAAGCATCCGCCTCCCGCGTGCCTGCAAAGGCCGCAATCGACTCGCGGCTCTGATCGATGTCTCCAAACAAGTCCAAAGATGACCCATCCGGCCACCAATGCCGCGCCAACAACGGCTCAGCCTCAAGCGTCACATGATCCGCGATATCCTCGCGCGCCAAAGCAAACAACGCATCGAACTGATGACGCATCGTGACCACGGTTGGCCCCGCGTCCACCGGCCCCGCGCCAGACGGCACTGTGCGCATCTTGCCCCCGGGTCCATCCGCCGCTTCTAGCAGCGTCACACCATATCCGGCACTGGCCACACGGACAGCTGTCGCCAGCCCACCCATTCCGGCACCAATGATAACGATATGTGAAGTTTTTCCAGACATCGGTTGATTGTTGACTC
>JABDQU010000267.1 GCA_013042105.1 Boseongicola sp. | reverse complement strand
TTCTCGCGCAGCTCTTTCACAAGTGCAGCTGTGATTGCCATTTCGGCTCTCCTCAAATCTAAATGGGTGCGGGCGCGACTTTCGCCGCGCCCTGATCAGTCTAAACGGTCAGTGCCCTGCCTTATTCGGCTTTGGCGTCTGCCGCTGCTTCTTCTTCGGCGGGCGCTTCGGCAGCGGGAGCTGCTTCAGGCTCGACAACCTCTTCGGCGGCGTCTTCGAGCGCGCCAAGGTCAACGCCTGCGGCGCCGAGCTGGGCGCTCATGCCGTCGAGAGCTGCGCGGCTGGCCAGATCGCAGTAAAGTGCGATGGCGCGGGCTGCGTCGTCGTTGCCGGGGATGATGTAGTCCACACCATCGGGCGAGCAGTTCGTGTCGACAACGGCCACAACCGGAATACCGAGCTTTTTGGCTTCGGCGATGGCGAGGTCTTCCTTGTTCACGTCGATGACGAAAATCAGGTCAGGCACGCCGCCCATTTCACGAATGCCACCAAGCGAGGCTTGTAGTTTTGCCTGCTCACGCTCCATGCCCAGACGCTCTTTCTTGGTGAGGCCTTCGGCACCGCTTTCCATTTTTTCGTCAATCGCCTTCAGGCGCTTGATCGACTGGGAAACGGTTTTCCAGTTGGTCAGCGTGCCGCCAAGCCAGCGGTGGTTCATGTAATATTGTGCGCAACGCTCAGCGGCATCGGCGACGGGCTTTTGGGCCTGACGCTTGGTGCCGACAAAGAGGATGCGGCCGTTTTTTGCAACGGTGTCGCGGATCACGTTCAGGGCCGCGTCCAGCATTGGGACGGTCTGTGTGAGATCCATGATGTGGATGCCGTTGCGGTCGCCGTAGATGAATTCGCCCATCTTGGGGTTCCATCGCTGGGTCTGGTGACCAAAGTGAACGCCAGCTTCCAAAAGCTGACGCATCGTGAATTCAGGGAGCGCCATGTCCAAGTTTCCTTTCCGGTTTCGCGCCTCGGCAGAGCCATCAAGGGATTTCTCCCAACCGGCGGATTGTTCGGGGATTTCTCCCCCCGAGCGACCCAAGCTCTGCCTGTGAAGTGAGCGCGATTTAGACGGGTTTGGGGTGGTTTGCAAGAGGTATTGCGCCGTGCCTTCGCACGCCGCCTTGCGTGGGGGTTCCACCCCCACACCCCCGGGATATTTTCAAACAGAAGAAGGGGTGACGTAGCAAGCGCGCTGGGGTAAGTGCTTGGCGCTGAATAACAGGACTTTGAGCATGGCGCGTATTCTGATCACTTCCGCAATTCCGTATATCAACGGGATCAAGCATCTGGGCAATCTGGTGGGCTCACAGCTGCCGGCGGATCTTTATGCGCGCTACATGCGGGCTCGGGGCAACGAGGTTTTGTTTCTTTGTGCGACGGATGAGCATGGCACGCCGGCGGAGTTGGCGGCGGCGAAGGCGGGCAAGCCTGTCGATGAATACTGTGCTGAGATGTGGGCGGTTCAGAAGGAATTGTCGGACGGGTTTGGGTTGTCTTTTGACAAGTTTGGCCGGTCGTCGTCAGAGCAGAACCGGGCGTTGACGCAGCATTTTGCAGGCCGGCTGGCGGATGCGGGGCTTATTGAGGAAGTGGTTGAGTCCCAGGTGTATTCGCATGCGGACGGGCGGTTCCTGCCCGATCGCTATATTGAAGGCACCTGCCCTAACTGCGGGTATGACAAAGCGCGGGGCGATCAGTGTGAGAATTGCACCAAGCAGCTGGATCCAACCGATTTGATCAAGCCACGCTCGGCGATTTCAGGATCGACGGATCTGGAAGTGCGAGAGACGAAGCACCTCTATCTGAAGCAGCGGTCTTTGCGGGGCGAGTTGCAGGCCTGGATCGACAGCCAGACCGACTGGCCGATCCTGACGACCTCGATTGCCAAGAAATGGCTGAACGATGGCGACGGCTTGCAGGATCGGGGGATCACGCGGGATCTGGATTGGGGTGTGCCGGTGAAGCGTGGGGATCAGCCTTGGCCGGGGATGGAGGACAAGGTCTTTTACGTCTGGTTTGATGCGCCGATTGAATACATCGCT
>JABDQU010000266.1 GCA_013042105.1 Boseongicola sp. | reverse complement strand
CCATAATGTAGGAAATCGTGATCAGCAGAATGAGGATGTTCACTTTTTCGAGGATGTTCATGGCTTTCGTGCCTCGGTGCTATCGGAGTGAGCGGTTACGCGGCGATGAAGAGCGGCACGCGGGGATGACGCACCGCCCTTTCCAGGACCGCAGATCATACGGGCTGCGACTGGCTCTGGATCATCCAGAGAAGCCCGAAGAGAAGCAGCGCTGCGGAAACGGCACTGGCGAAGGTCCGCACCGAATTCCAGAAAGTCCATCGAGGGACATAGGTCTGGAGCCAGTAGTCGCGCGTGGTTCCCGACGACATCTCCATACCCGCAAGGGCTTCGTTCATCGGCACGTTGAAGAAGACGGTGACGCCGAAACAACCGATGAGGTAGACCAGCCCCGCCATCATGATCAGGGTTCCCGCCGGACCCGAGATGCCGAATGCACCATAGCCCGCAACGATTAACGAAACGGCTGCCATGCCGAGGAACAGCGCCATGAACACCCAGCGAAACACCTCGCGGTTTATGACCTGCATGGCCTCGACGCCGCCATGGCCACCTGTCAATGCGAGAGACCGCATGATGAAGTCGGAAAAGGCGAGAAACACGCCACCCACGAGGGCATAAGCGATAATTGCGAACTGCATTAAAAAGAAGAAGGCGGTCGACATCTTGGGAACTCCTGATGAGGGTGATGCGGCAGGAAAGCCGTGCCTCCTGCCGCGTGTTTTGAGGGTTGAGGGTCAGGCGGCGGCAGACCAGGCGCCGGCCGCCATCGCGGTCTGTGCGAACTCTGCGAAGTCACGTGGTTTGCGCCCCAGAGCCCGCTCTACACCGTCGCTCGTATAGGCGTTGCGGCCATCCAGCGTCTCACGGGCGATTTGTGTGAAGACCTCGGCCACGAAGTCACCGCCGGAGGCCGCGACATTGGCGTGAAAGTCTTCAAACGAGATCGGGATATGCTGGATGTGGCGACCCAGCGTTGTGGACAGGACATCAGCCATCTCGGCAAATGTCATCAGACGCGGGCCGGTGACTTCGTAGCGTTCGCCGATATGACCGTCTTCAGTCAGCGCCGCGACCACCACGTCGGCAATGTCGTCAATGTCGATAATTGGCTCGGGCATGTCCCCGCCGGGCATCGGCAGCACGCCGCCAAGGATGGGATCACGCAGATAGCCTTCGCTGAAGTTCTGAGCGAACCACGCCGCCCGCACGATGGTGAAGGGCAGACCGGAATTGCGGACAATGTCTTCGCCCATGCTGGCGAAATGCTCGCCACGACCGGACAGCAGGACGATGTGTTTCAATCCGCTCGTGGCTGCAGCTTGGGTAAATGCCTCAAGTTTTTCGACTGCGCCGGGGAAGGCGAGATCGGGGAAGTAGGTCACGTAAGCCTTCGAGACGCCGCTTAGAACGGGTGCCCATGTTGCCGGGTCTTCCCAATCGAACGGGGTCTCGGACCGCCGCGCGCCGCGCCGGACGGCGACGCCTTTGGCTTCGAGTTTGCTGGCGACGCGCGAGCCAGTTTTGCCGGTTGCGCCGATAACGAGGATGGGTTGATCAGTCATTTTCTTTCTCCTTGGTTCTAGTTGATGACCAGGGTTTAGTAAGACTGAGGGCTGTCGGTATTGACCGTGCTTGCCAAGGTTTTGACATCCGCCGCCACCAACACACTTTCGCATTCGACCCTGCCGCAAAGGGAAGGGCGGCGCTGGATTGCCCAACGCCGCCCTTTTGGGTCACAGTGAAGTGGTTCAGTTATTCTGTTTCGTAGAGGGTGAATTGCATCTCTGCGGCTTCTTCACGAAGAGGCTTGCAGGCGGTGTATTCAGGCGAGGCAAACCATGTCTTGGCGCTGGCGGCGTCCGGGAAGCTTACAATGGCGATGGAACGCTTTTCTTCGTCCCCAACCAGCGCGCTGAGCTTGTCGCCAATCGCGACGAACTCACCCCCATGGGCAAGCACGGTTGGGCCTGCCGCGGTGGCATAGGCGTCCATTTTGTCGGCATTCTTTACATCGAAGCGTGCAACGATAAGTGCGGTCACTTTCTTTCTCCTTGGTTCAAGTTGATGACCAAGTTTTAGTAAGACTGAGGGGTGTCGGTATTGACCGTGCTTGCCAAGGTTTTGACATCCGCCGCCAAGACAGCCGTTCGAGGGGGCTTACGTGAGAGACTTTCGATAGCTCGCCGGTGTCACACCCATCCATCTTTTGAAGGCGCGGTTGAAGGCGCTTTGCTCGGAATACCCTGTGAGGAACGCAATCTCGGACAGCGAATAGCGTTCTTCTTGCAGCATGGCCGTGGCGATCTCGCGCCGGGTTTCTTCTGTCAGGGTCTGAAAACTGAGCCCTTGTTCCGAAAGACGCCGGTGAAATGAACGGGCGCTCAGGCCCAGCCTGCGCGCGATATCCGCCATCTTGGGCAGGCCTTCACTTAGGGCGCGGGCAATCTCGCTTTTTGTCTGCCTCTGCAAAGCGGGGGCGTCGTCAATCTGCGCAAGTTCCTGATCGAGATGCGAGACAAGAAAGCGCGTGATGCCCTCATCTCCAAGCACATTCGGATCTGAAAGAGAGTGAGAGGAAAGCAGCAACGCATCCTTGTCCGCACCGAAATGCACTGGACAGCCGAAATAAGCTTCGTGGTGTTCGATCGTTTTGGGCGCGGCGTGCTTGAAATAGACCGCGATCGGTGAAAACGGTCTTGGTGACACCTGTCGACCGAGCGAAACGCCGCTGGCAAGATCGGCCTCGATCGAAATACGCATCCCGAGACGACGGAAGCCGTCGCGGTGTTCGACAAAAAGTATGCCGTCGTCGGTCTCTTCCAGTTCATATTGAGTGAAACTGGTCCACAGACGCCCATACCGCGCCACACGCGAGAACGAGCCAAGTAGATTGGGCGCAGCCTTCCAAGCCAGGCCGAGCGCGCCGTATTCGTCCGGTCGCATCGCCTCACCAACGATCAATGGCAATGGCGTTATATCCATTTGCTCTGCCATCAATTCGATCATGCCGTAATAGTCGTTTTCATCGAGCATATGCTTGGGGTCCCACGCGCCGTCGGCATCTACGCCAACGGATGCCAGCACTGCCCTTGCATCAATGGCATTTCCGGCAACGCCAACGACTTTTCGAGCAAAGAGAGAAGTGACCTGACCCATCGTTTCAGGCTAGTCCATTCGAAACCACGATCCAAGCGTTGCGACAGCAAAGCAGTCACTCGGCGTGCCTTGATGGATGACCGCTCGGCCCCCCACAGCGGATATTGACGCCGCAAACGAAAAGCGCCCGAAAAATCTTCGGGCGCTTTTGAGTTCTTGTTGAGCATATCGCGCCTTAGCGCGGTAAGGCATGCGCCTCGGCGAAGGACAAAAGCCGCTTTTGCCTTGGGTCCCACAAGTGAAGGCGCGCGGAGGTGAGGCTTTCTCGGATCGTCATGCGGTTGCTTTGGGCAAGCTCCTGATGATCTCTCAGCACTTCGGGTAATCGATAGAATGGTATTCGACTGTAGAGGTGATGAACGTGGTGGATGCCGATGTTGGCGGAAAGCCACTGAAGTGGTGCAGGCATAACGTAGTGCGAGCTGCCGTGAAGGGCGGCGTTGTGCAACTGCCAGTCGTCTTCGTCTTCCCAGTGCGCGTCCTCAAACTGATGCTGGACGTAGAACAGCCACATGCCGGCGGTTGCGGCAAGCAGGGTCGAGGGCAGGAAGATCAAAAGCAGCGGCATGAGGCCACCGAAGTAGATGATCACGCCAAGCGCGACGAAAATTGAGGCGTTGGTGCCCATGGCGCTGATCCAGAATTTCGCCTGATTGGTGAAGCCAAGGGGCAGGCGATTTTGCAAGAGGAACAGGTATCCGGGGCCAAGGCCGAAGAGCACGATCGGGTTGCGATAGAGACGGTAGACAAGGCGACCAAAGGCGCTGCGGTCATTGTATTCGTCAACCGTAAGCGTGTTGATATCGCCGATCCCGCGGTGGCTGAGGTTGCCGGAAGCGGAGTGGTGGATCGAGTGGCTATGACGCCAGACGGCATAGGGTGTCAGCGTCAATACACCGAGCGCGCGCCCGGTCCAGTCGCTGGCGGTGCGATTCTTGAAGAACGAGCCATGACCGCAATCATGCTGGATTGTGAAGAGGCGCAATAAGAAGGCACCGTTGGCAATCGAGATTGCGAGGGTCAGCCAGTAGGACACCGACAGAGACCACCACGCAAGCGCCCAGAGTGCGACGAAGGGGCCGATGGTGACACCAAGCTCAAAGAGCGAACGGGCCGTGGAGGGTTCGCGATAGACCGCGAGGTGTTTAACCCATTGACGTGCGTCGGATGGATCAGGTTTGACCGTTGCGGTCTGAGTGTTGTCGAGCATGCGCCTGCTTTTTCTTGTCGTTACGTCATTCTTGATAAACGAAAGCGCTTACACCGCAACGAATATCGTCCCACAAGGGGCGGACCGCGACAGTTTAACCACTTTCGGTGTTAATGAAGCGGTGTGGTGCGCGGATATTTTTGCGTCGGATTTTAGAGAATGAGCCCTGTTGGTGTGCCGGTCATGCTGGTGTTTGCGCCGCGGCGTAGGCTCGCTTTGATTGTGAAACGGAATTCGGGCCACAAATGTGCTAAGGTGGTCTCACTTCAGAGGGAGAAGACCTATGTTCGATTTAGAAAGGTTTGTTTCCGATTGCAAAGATGCGGTCAAAGAAGATCCCACACACAAGTCGGTTTCGGAGATCGTCACGCGCGCCATGTCCGATCCGTCTGCCGTTCTTGACGCGTTTGGCGAGCCGACTGAGCCAGGGATCGAAGCGATCTATCAGTCCCCGGACTTGACCATCATCAACCTCGCCTGGAAGCCCACGATGATCCTGCCGCCCCACAACCACGCGATGTGGGCTGTGATAGGTATTTACGGCGGGCGTGAGGACAATATCTTTTGGCGACGATTGAGTGATGACCCGGAGGGCCGGATCGAGGCGGCGGGCGCACGATCGCTCAGGACCGGCGATGTATGTCCGATGGGCAGTGACATCATTCATTCTGTAACAAACCCCATTCCACGTCTGACAGCTGCGCTTCATGTTTACGGTGGCGATTTCTTCGAGACAGAGCGGAGTGAGTGGGAGCCTGATGATCTGACCGAAAAGACCTTGGATATCGAAACGCTGAAGGCGCGGTTCAAGAATTGAGGTCGGCGCGGACCGGTTGAATGGACCACTTCGCGGTTCTATTGCCGATCATTTGGTCTGGTGCGAGCGACATAATTGAGGCCACGGCAGACTTTTCGGTCTGATCGTGATAAGGTGCTTGAATTCGAGGCAATCATATAAGCAGGAACCGCTCTTTTTGGGGGACGGTCATATGATTATGCGGATATTTCAGGTCATCACGAAGTCTGGCAAGGAAGAAGAGTTTGGCAAATTCTTCCACGAGACAGCAATTCCATTGATGAAGGCAACAAAGGGCATCGTTCAGGTTTTACCGGGCGCGCCACGGGCGGAGTCCCCCAGAGAGTTCAGTTTTGTCATGATCTGGGACAATCTGGACTCGCTGAAGGCGTTTGTTGGTGAAGACTAACAAAGCCCTCATATCGATCCGTCTGAGGCTGAGTTGGTCGAGTTTCGGACCATCAAACACTATGACTTGGTTGACGCGGTTCTTCACTGAAAATCATCTGATCAATTGGGAGGACACTATGCTTCGGGGACAATGCGGCTGCGGCGCCGTCACGTATCATATGAAGACCGCTCCGATATTTGTGCATTGCTGTCACTGCATCGATTGTCAGCGTCAGACCGGTTCGGCCTATGTTCTGAATGCGATTATTGAGGCAGATCGGGTAGAGGTCGAGGGGCCAACAATCGAGATCGACCTTCCCACTCCCAGTGGTCTGGGCCAGATCATCACGCGATGTGAGGCCTGTGGTGTCGCGCTTTTCAGTAGCTACATGATCCGGCTTGGAAAGCTGAAGTATGTGCGTGTTGGTACGTTGGACGATCCCGACCAATGCAGCCCGGATGTGCAGATTTTCACAAAGAGAAAGCAGGCGTGGGTGCCTTTGAACCCTGATATTCCGAGCTTTGAGGATTTTTACAGTTTTGACGAGGTTTGGCCGCGGCCGGCGCTGCGTCGCTTGGAGGCGGCGCTGGCTTAGGCCATCCGTCTGTTGGAATGGCGGTGTCTGGCAGATTTGCAAGCGACCTTGTGTCTATGCACGGCGTTTTGACTATGTGGAGTGAACACGCGGTATCAGGCCCGGCATGTTTGCAACGAAAAAGGGCGACGCTTGTTGCGCCGCCCTTTGCTTTGGTCTGAAGGCTTAGGGGATCAGGCGAACCACCAGCGCTCCATGATCTTGCCGCCGTCGTTCTCCCAGTTGGCTGCGACGTTGCCGTCGTTCGCCAGGTCTTTGGAGTGTGCCGAGATGTAGTTCGCCCACATCGCCACGACCGCGCCGCCGTCGTCCTGCAGAAGGCGCTGTGCTTCCCAGTAGAGATCCTTGCGCACTGCAGTGTCAGTTTCGGAGCGGGCCTGAACCACGACTTCGTTGAAACGGGCCGAGCTTTCGGTGTCTTTCCACGCCGTGTCGTTCCATTCGGTGTCGTTGGTGTAGGCTGCCGAATACATCCAGTCCTGCGTTGGACGTCCGCCCCAGTAGCAGGCGCACCAGCCTTTTTTGTTCCAGACGTTCGACCAGTAGCCGTCGGATGGTTCACGCACGATCTCGATGTCGATGCCTGCTTCTGCGGCCGAGGCTGCGATAAGCTGGGCGGCGTCGACAGCGCCTGCGAAGGCGGCGTCGGATGCGGAAAGCTGGATCGGGCCGGAGTGGCCGGATTTGGCATAGTGCATCGCGGCCTTTTCAGGGTCGAACTCGTGCACGGGCAGTTCCGTGTTGAGATACGGCATGGCCGAGGAGACCGGCACATCGTTACCGGCTGCGCCATGTCCGAGCAGGATTTTGTCAACAAGTTCCTGACGTTTGATGGCGAACTTGAGAGCCATGCGCAGGTCGTAGTTGCCAAATGGCTCGACGTTGAGGCGCATCGGGAAGGTGTAGTGCTGGGTGCCGGTCACTTCGAGGATGTCGAGTGTCGGCACGCGCTGCATAAGCGCAACGGTCTTTGGATCGACCGAGTCTGCGTAGTGCACATCGCCGTTCATCACAGCGTTCTGACGCGCTGTGACGTCGAGGATCGACAGCACTTCGTATTCGTCGAAGTGGGCGCGGCCCTCTTTCCAGTAGTTCGGGTTGCG
>JABDQU010000254.1 GCA_013042105.1 Boseongicola sp. | reverse complement strand
CGTATGCCTGGAAATCACCGAAATACTTCGTGATCGCCGCCGTCAGCGTCGTCTTGCCGTGGTCAACGTGACCAATTGTGCCGATGTTTACGTGCGGTTTCGTGCGTTCAAACTTTGCCTTTGCCATCGCCCTAATGCCTTTGAATGGGGTGAATTATGGCGCGGCAATTATGGCATCCGCCAAGGAAAATCAAGCGTCAGTTGGTCGCTTCTTCCTCGGGCGCTTCAACAACCGGTGGCGCAGGCGTCGAAATGGTAAACGGAACACGCGCACGCTCAGGTTTCGGAATAAACCACTCGGGGTTTTCGTTCAGCCAGACCTCGATCTCGCGCGCGGCGTTTGCCGACAGATTGGCAAGCTGCACATCCGCTTCCCGCACCAGCCCGGACCCCAGAAGCGGCACCATATTGCGCATGCCCTCACCGACCTGGATACGCTTGGCTTCCGGGTTCAGACGCTCTTGCGTGACATTGTCAAACACCGACACGTCCAAAATCATCACCGACTGCGGCGCATAGACCACCGGAATGCCGGGTTGCGCCAGAACCAGCCCGCCCATCACGATGCCCAGATGATACAACCCGTCACCATCATACCGCCGCAGCCGCTTGGCCACCGCATTCTGTAACTCGGTTTCAAGCTGTTGTTCGGTCAACTCCCGCGAGAACGGCCCCAGAACAACATTGTCGGCAATCGCAATATTATGCCCAAGCCTGAAGTCGCCCAACACCGCCGGAGTTTCGCTCAGGTTTTCCGGTTCCGCCGCGCAGGCCGCCAGAAAAACGCTTAAGAAAAGTGGTCCCAGTACACGCCGCATTGCCCTCAAGCCCCTTATCCTTTGTTAATCTCGGTTAACGCGCCCACCGCGCCACCGCAAGTCAGTCGCAAATCGCCTTCAACGCCGCCCAGTCCGCATCCGGGATGACCTGACGCGTCCGCGCCATCCCCTCACCCGCCGCCCGCGCGGTTTCGATCCGGTCCCCAAGCGCCGGATGCGACATGAAATGCGCCGCAATTCCCGTGGCATCACCGAACTCATCCAGCAACTTCTGAAACAAATCCCCCAACGCCCCCGGATCGACATCCGCTGCCTGCAAAAGCGCAATGCCATACGCATCCGCCGCCGCCTCAGCCTCGCGGCTGTAATCGGCTTGAATCATCTGCTCGACCAGAAACAACACCACCGCGCCGCCCGCGAAATCCCCGAACAACAACCCCAGAACACCCAGCGACCCCGCCGAGCGAAGCGCAATCCGCGTCGGGTCACGCGCCGCAACATGGCCAATCTCATGCGCCAGCACGGCGGCGATCTCGTCCGGGTTGTCAGCCGTATCCAGCATGCCACGGAAAAACACCACCTGCCCGCCCGGCAAAGCAAAAGCGTTGACCATCGGGTGATCCAACACGCTGACCGTAATCGGATAAGGCAAGTCCAACGCCTTGCCACCGATCCGCTCCAGCATCAAATCCATCGCCGCGTCACCGTCCTGCGATGTGCAAAAATCGAGCGGCACAAAATCCTCGCTCAGCGCTGTCTGGATCTGCTCCAGGGTTGCGGTCCCAAGCGCTTCTTCCCCCGCCGGCGGCAAGACCCGCGCCAACTGATCCGCCATCACCGGCACCAGCACGAACACAATCACAAACACCGACGCAACCGCCGCCCCTGCCCAACCAAACACACGCGCCCGCCCCCGAACCGGAGGCTTGGACTTCAAAGCGCGCGCACCTTTACGAATACTCTCAACAAGCCCCTTGTCCGCCACCTCAAGCCGCGCCAGCGCGCGCGTCGTCGTGGTCACCACAAGACGCGTCTCATCCGCCTGATCCGGCACGGTTCTCAGCGACGAAAGCGGCCAGTTCAGCGTCTCACCCTCGGGCAGCGCCAGCACCAAAGTCTCCGCCGCTCCATCCACGCGGACGCTCACCCGGCGGATCGCAGCACTGCGCCCGTCAAACAAATCGCAAAACACCTGCGGCGGTTCCTCGGGCGGTGTAGAAACCGGCCAGATCATATCGCCGCCCCCAGATCGAGAGCCTCCGCAAAGCCCTCCGCCTCGCGGTGCTCATCCCGGTCGCGCTGCTGAATGCCGAGCAAAGATTGCGCGCCGGTGATCTCAAGCGTCTCTGCGTAATGCCGCCAGATAGGCAGCGTCACAAGAATATGGCGAAGCGCCGCCCAGATCACGAACACAAGGAAATAGATTGCGAAACCAACAGCTTGCAGAGCAAGCCCCGGCGCAGAGAGATTGTCCAGATCATCCAGCGAGAACTGCGCGTCGTTGCTGGCAAACAAAAGCGCGGCAAACAACAGGCTGGCCGCAATGGCGGCGATGCCGGTCAGGATGGACGCCAATCCATAGCCGAACAGATAAATGCCAATGACGCGCGGCGCCCGCGCGGCCGAGCGAAATCCGATCGTTCCCGCCGTCTTGGTCGCCGCCAAAACGCGGAAACTACGCACCGAATACCAGCCCCAGGAAATCGCCAGAACCGGGACAGCCAGAAGGAGCGTCCCAAGCGCGGCCTCTACATCCTCAAGGTTATAGGCGTTGCCGACGACAAGGCCGATCACGATCAGCGTCAACCAAATCGGCACCATCCCTTTGACCAGATCGCGCGCCGACCCACCCTGGTGCAGCTGTCGGTCGCCATACCACGTCCGGTCGATCCGAAACTTCTCCAACCGATGCGTCATCAACGGCCACAAAAGCGTCCCCGACCCCAGAGCCAACGCCCAGTAAACCAGCGCCCGCCACGCATATCCCCAGGCGCCCGGATCGACACCAAACCGTATCCCCCGCCACCGCGTGCGCGCCAGAACATAGCGCCGCGCCCGGTATCGTGCATAAAACCAAAGCGGGATCACACCAACAAAAGACGCGATATAAGCCGCCGTATTGCCGTCAAACAGCGAGAAGCTGACGAACATCAAAATCAGGTTCACGATGCCGATATAAAAAGCCAAAATCACCACCGCGATGAAAAAGCCCAGAAGCTTTTCCAAAGGATCGCCCACGTATTCCAAAGGGTGGCCGCCGGGCTTGATCGACGACCAGTAATAGCGCCGCAGCCGCGTTTTCATCCAGAACCGGTAAAATCCAAGCGTCAGCACCGACAGAATGCCCATGCCCATGGCCATCCGAAAAATCCGACCGCGCCGCCCGATGAAATCAGTATAAAGCGTGTCCGCCGACACCGCTCAGGTGAACCGGTTGTCTTGCGGGAAGCCCCGCGGTGCCATGCGCCCGGCGCCCGCACGCGCGCCAATCCATTCCGCCAGATCCTCGGCGCTGACCGTCCGCGTCCGCCCCGCCGGATCAAGCCAGCTCAAACCTTCCGAAAGGGTAAACGTGCGCGCATCGTTTAACCCCCCGTCTTTATACTTTTGTAACCGAACACCCTTGCCACGTCCCATCTCCGGCAGATCAGCAATCGGGAAGATCAGCACCTTCCGGTTCTCGCCCACCGCCGCGACATGGTCGCCGTCCACTGGCTTGCAGACCAAAGCCCGCGTCTCGCCGCGCACATTCAGCACCTGCTTGCCAGCGCGTGTCTGCGCCACGATCTCGTCCTCGGCCACGATGAACCCATCACCCGCCGTCGAGGCGACCAGCAACTTGCGCCCCGGCTGATGAATGAACAGTGCAACAATCTCAGCCTCGTTCGGCAGATCGACCATCAGGCGCACCGGCTCCCCCATGCCGCGCCCGCCGGGCAGGTTCGACGCAGACAGCGTATAAAACCGCCCGTTCGAGCCGCAAATCAGCAATCGATCCGTCGTCTCGGCATGGAACACAAAGCGCGGCCCGTCGCCGTCCTTGAACTTCAACTCGCGCCCAAGGTCGATATGGCCAGTCATCGCCCGGATCCAACCCATCTGACTGCAAACAACCGTAATCGGCTCGCGGTCGATCATCGCCTCCAGCGGCACATCGGCCACCTCAACCGCCTCGGCAAACACCGTGCGGCGCGCACCACCCTCAGCGTCCTTGCCAAAGAGCTTCTTCACCTCACGCAGCTCACCCGCAATCTTGGTCCACTGCTGACCTTCGTCGCCCAGCAAATCTTCCAGCGCCGCCCGTTCAACCAGCAACTCATCATACTCGCGACGAAGCTCAATCTCTTCCAACCGCCGCAGCGCGCGAAGCCGCATGTTCAGGATCGCCTCGACCTGAACCTCGCTCAACTCGCCCTCACCTTCGGGCGGCGAAACATAATCCGCCTCATCCATCGCGCGCACAAAATCACGGGACCAGTCCTCGCGCATCAAAGCGGCCTTAGGCTCGTCATCATACCGAATTATATCAATAACCCGGTCAAGATTGAGGAACGCCGTGATGAACCCTTCCAACACTTCCAACCGGTGATCGATCTTCGCCAACCGATGCTCGGACCGCCGCACAAGAACATCGCGGCGATGCTCCATAAAGGCGCGCAGCACCTCTTTCAGCGAGCAAACCTTCGGCGTTACACCATCAATCAGCACGTTCATATTCAGGCTGAACCGCGTCTCAAGATCCGAGTGGCGATACAGCATGTTCATCAACACTTCAGCATCGACATTGCGCGATTTCGGCTCGAGAATAATGCGGATATCTTCCGCACTTTCGTCCCGCACATCGGCCAGAATTGGCACCTTCTTCGTCTGGATCACCTCAGCCAGCTTTTCAATCAAACGGCTCTTCTGAACCTGATACGGGATCTCGGTCACCACGATCTGCCACTGTCCGCGACCAAGGTCCTCGACTTCCCACTTCGCCCTGACACGAAAGCCCCCGCGCCCCGTGCGATAGGCCTCGGCAATCGCGTCAGGCGGCTCAACAATCGTGCCCCCGGTCGGGAAATCCGGCCCCTTCACCATCTCGATCAGAGTATCGTCGCGCACCAACTCA
The DNA here is from genome assembly GCA_013042105.1 of Boseongicola sp. GTDB lineage: Bacteria > Pseudomonadota > Alphaproteobacteria > Rhodobacterales > Rhodobacteraceae > Boseongicola. The sequence continues at coordinate 702 of JABDQU010000254.1, read as the reverse complement.
CTGTTCTGCTTTTTCGCCAGATGAATGCAGGCGTCACACAACTCGCCAAGGTTATGCGGCGGAATATTCGTCGCCATCCCAACCGCAATCCCGGACGACCCATTCGCCAGCAAATTCGGAAATGTCGCCGGCAAAACAACCGGCTCTTCCAGCGTGCCTTCATAGTTCGGGCGATAATCAACCGCGTTCTCGGTCAGGCCTTCCATCAACGCCTCAGCCGCCACGGTCAGCCGCGCTTCGGTGTATCGTTCCGCCGCCGGATTATCACCGTCGATGTTGCCAAAGTTTCCCTGTCCGTCGACCAGCGGGTAACGAACGTTAAAGTCCTGCGCCAATCGCGCCATCGCATCGTAAATCGCCTGATTGCCGTGCGGGTGGTAGTTACCCATCACGTCACCGGTGATCTTTGCTGACTTCCTGAAGCCCCCGGTCGGCGACAAACGAAGCTCGCGCATGGCATAGAGAATCCGCCGATGAACCGGCTTCAGCCCGTCCCGCGCATCCGGCAAAGCCCGGTGCATGATCGTCGACAGCGCATAAGTCAGATACCGGTCACCAATCGCACGCCGCAATGGCTCAGCCAAATGCTTCGGGTCCATGTTGGGGGTATCTGTGTCATTCGCCATAGATGATGTGTAGCGATGCGGGATTCTGGCGGCAAGGCGGATACGTCGCGAAACGCCCAGAATTCACGGTCTTGCA
>JABDQU010000240.1 GCA_013042105.1 Boseongicola sp. | reverse complement strand
ATCCGGTAAATCTGACTTTCGTCAAAATGAGTGCGCAGCGTCGTGTTCAGGGTCTTGGCGCTCTCAAGATCACGGCCAAAGGGTTTTTCCACCACGATCCGGGCCTTGGGTCCCGCGATCTTGTTGGTGTGAAGCCGTTCAGCAAGGGACCCGAAAAGGATTGGCGCGACAGAGAAATAGAAGGCCTGAACCGTCTCCTTGTCATTGCGCACGAGCTTTTTCAGCGCGGCCCAACCGTCCGTGCCGGTTGCGTCAATTTTAACATAGTGCAAACGCTCGAGAAACGCCTTGATGCTTTTGGGCGTGTAGCTGTCTGCGGGCAGAAATTCCTCAAGCGCCGCCTTAATGTCCTTGCGGAACGCCGCATCCGTCAGGTCTGAACGTGCAGCGCCGATAATGCGGGCCTGAGCCGGCATCTGGCCGGCGCAAAAACGGCGGAAAAGTCCGGGGAGGATCTTGCGGCGGGCCAGATCCCCTGTCCCTCCAAAAATCACGAGGTCGAAGTCTTCGACCGGTATGACGCGCGATACCATAAGATAGCTCCTTCTGGGTCCGGCGAGGCGTTGTTACCGCTAACGGCAGTTTCAGACAGGCGATACTCCGATACGGACGCCAAGTCTAGGTGCGCACGGAAACATCACAAGTCCGTCACGTATTGGACAGCACACTTTATGACCCCAACCAATCCGAATAAGTAACGTCAAATAAGAAAAACGCAGGATGTTATGAAAGATCAAGTTGTTCCACACGCCGCTGACGCCAAATTCAGTGATCCATTAGTGACCGCCAAAGGGGAAGAGCGTGCATTTGTTGCCCTGACCAATCCCGAGACCTTGTGGTTCAACACCGGCACGCTTTGTAACATTGAATGCGTGAACTGCTATATTGAGTCGTCGCCCTCAAACGACCGGCTTGTTTATATCACTGCCGATGACGTCTCCGAGTATCTGGACCAGCTTGAAGCGCGTCGCTGGAACGTGCGCGAGATTGCCTTCACCGGCGGCGAGCCCTTCATGAACCCAGAAATGATTGAGATCACGCGCCGTTCGCTTGAACGCGGCTATGATGTCCTCATTTTGACGAACGCGATGCGCCCGATGATGCGCAAAACGATGCAAAACGGATTGCTTTCGCTGATCGAAACATATCGCGACAAGCTGACCTTGCGGATATCGGTCGATCACTGGTCAGCCAAACATCACGACCTCGAGCGCGGTGAAGGGGCTTTTGAGAAGACCTTGGTCGGCATGCGCTGGCTGCGTGATGCCGGCATCCGTATGGCGGTGGCTGGGCGCACGGTCTGGGGCGAAAGCGAAGCGGCGTCTCGTGAGGGCTACGCTGCCCTCTACGAGCGCGAAGGCTTTGATATCGCAGCGCACGACCCCGGTCAGACTGTGTTATTTCCCGAGATGGATGAAACTGTAGATGTTCCTGAAATTACAACAGCTTGCTGGGATATCTTAAACAAATCACCAAAGAGCGTTATGTGTGCATCGTCGCGCATGGTGGTTAAGCGACGGGGGGCGGAAAAACCGTCTGTCCTTGCCTGCACTCTGTTGCCTTATGACGCGGAGTTTGAGCTTGGAACAACGCTTGAGGAGGCCGAAACCTCGGTGCGGCTGAACCATCCCCACTGCGCGAAATTCTGTGTTCTCGGCGGTGCCAGCTGTTCGGCCTGACGGGGGTCAGGCCTCCAGTTCTGCATCCCAGTAAAGGAAGTCCAGCCAAGTGTCGTGCAGATGGTTGGGCGGGAATTTGCGTCCCTGATTGCGCAACTCTTCTGCTGCTGGACGTCTCGGAGGTTTGCGCAAGGCCATACCGACTTGCCGGAGCGACTTTGAACCTTTCCTAAGATTGCAGCGCGAACACGCCGCGACGACGTTTTCCCAGCTTGTCACTCCGCCGCGAGCGCGCGGCACAACATGGTCGAAGGTCAGGTCGCCACGGGCGCCGCAATACTGGCAGCAAAACTCGTCGCGCAGAAAAAGATTAAAGCGCGTGAAGGCCACGCGCTTTTGAGGTTGGATATAGTCTTTGAGAACAACGACAGAGGGGATTTTTATCTCGGTCGAGGGACTTCGCACGACGTCGTCGTATTCGGCCACAATTTGCACGCGATCCAGATAAACTGCCTTTACGGCCTCTTGCCATGGCCACAGCGACAGCGGGTAATATGACAAAGGTCGATAGTCCGCGTTCAGCACCAAAGCGGGTTTGTGTCGCAGGCAACCTGGTTCCCGCACAAAACTCGTTCTGAAGTCTCCGTCCATTCTTCTGCTCACCTCCGACCAATGTCCGGTTTTGCACGAAGCGCTGATAAACCACTCCGGGCCTCAAACTCGACTATATATAGGGGCCGTCATCACGCAAGCCCCGCATTAGCACGAGATGTTGAATTCGATACCCGCCAAGTGTGACGGGAGAATGACGGAATTGGTGGCAGAAGCGGTGCGAGAATTTCTAAGCTTCGGCGCAGGCGCGCGCAGTCACACCTTTTTCCCAAAAGACAACGCGAGCACGGCCAGCGGCCTTTGCCTGATACATGGCCATATCGGCAAGCGTTAAAGCAGACTCAAGATCGTCGTCTTCGGGCATTTCGGCTGCCCCGACAGAGGCGGTTATATTCACAACTCGGTCGGTATTTGCCAGGCTCAGTTCTGCACCAGCGCAAATGCGCTCGCCAATCTCGCGCGCCTCATCAATAGGCGCATCCGTCAGGAAAATGCCAAATTCTTCCCCCACAAGGCGTCCCACGACATCTGTTGCACGCACCTGTTCGCGCAGAACATCCGCAATGACTTGCAGGCACTCGTCACCGACGGCGTGGCCGTAACTGTCATTGATCTTTTTGAAGTGATCGAGGTCGATCATCATCAAAACACCGCGCTTTTGCGCTGTCGCCTTTTCCGCGGCCGCCATAAATGCGCGACGGTTGTTCAGGCCGGTCAGCAAATCCGTCGCGGCCAGATGCGCGAGGTTCTTTCGGAGATTGCTCAGGTACCAGATTGCGGCCAGTGCAAAGCAACTGAACGGCAATGAGATCATCATGATTCCTGCAACAAGGTAAAAGGTATTAAACGCGTCACTTCCGTGTAGCCATATTTCAAGCAACAGGAATGATAAGGTCGCGCAAGTATTTGTTGCAAATACCTTAAATAGAAAATCTCGGCGGCTTTTGGGAGCCGCGAGGGTGATGACTGTATCAAAAAAACTGTTTCCTCGCATACCTCCGTTCTAGAGGTGCGACGGGTCAAAAAGCGTTAACGGACTTTGCCACACTGACAAAAACAACATCGACTTTTAAAGACTAGCCGTAGTTACTCTATCTGCAGAAAATTCTTCATGAACGTCAGGGCCACGCTCAGACCATCGGGGGCGATACCATGTCCCGTGCCTTGCATAACATGACCATAGACATCAAATTCGGCGTCCTGAAGCGCATTGGCCGCTGCCTGCATATCTGCGAAGGGCACCACATCGTCGGCATCGCCATGCACCAGAAGAACCGGAGGACGGGTGAGCGCTTCGTGCGCCAGCGCGTCCGGTATCATCAAACGTCCTGAAAACCCGACAATGCCCGCCACCGGATCCGCGCGCCGTGGCGCAACATGGAGGCTCATCATCGTGCCCTGGCTAAACCCGAACAGGATCAGGCGGTCGGGACTCAGCCCTTCATCTGCCAGCACTTTGTCAATGAACGCATCAAGGCGGCGGGCGGCCTGCAGAAGCCCCTCGCCTGCGGCGGCCTCGCTGGAACCGTCGATCCAGGGGATCGGAAACCACTGAAACCCCATAGGGTTCGCCATCGAGCGGTCGGGCGCGTTTGGCGCAATGAAAACCGTATCCGGCATATGCGGCGCCAAAGGTTCGGCCAGACCCAATAGATCATTTCCATCAGCGCCGTAGCCGTGGAGAAACATGACGACCGAACTGTCCTCACCCGAGGTCGAGCCACGCCGTTGAAAGTCGAGATCTTCGCTCATCTGATGCCTTCGCGTTCTTCTTCAACGTGGTAGTAGGCCCAAAGCAGTCGGGCTGCAACGCCGCGCCATGGCGACCAGTCTTCGGACATACGTCGCATCTCTTTTTCGCTTGGTCGCGCATCAAGATTAAACAGCATGCGGGCGGCTTCCTGAAGCGCCAGATCGCCCGGCGCAAAGACATCCGCTCGCCCCAGCGAGAACATGGCATAGATCTCGGCCGTCCACCGCCCGATGCCGGGCACCATGATCAGGGTTTCGATCACCTCATCGCTAGGCTGGTCGCGCAAGGCAGGAAACCGGATCCCTGCCGCCGCAAGTTCACGCGCATAGCGGATCTTCTGGCGGGACAGACCGCAGGCGCGCAGGTCTTCGTCGCTTGCCCACATGATCTTGCGCGGACCGGATAGCCCCGCCTCTTTCAGACGGCCCCAAATCGCGTTGGCCGAGGCGACCGAGACCTGCTGGCTGACAATTGCCCCCAAC
>JABDQU010000239.1 GCA_013042105.1 Boseongicola sp. | reverse complement strand
CTTCGACACCGACTACGCCGATGAAACACGTCAAACCATGGCCTGGGCGCTCGATCAGCTTTTGATCCTCATGCACCCCGTCATGCCGTTTGTCACAGAAGAAATCTGGGGCCTCGCCGAAGGACGCGAGGGCCTGCTCGTCACGACCGACTGGCCGACCTATGGCGCTGAACTCATTGACGAAAGTGCCACAGCCGAGCTGAACTGGGTCCGGGATCTCATCGAAAAAGTCCGCCGCATCCGCGGTGAAATGAACGTCCCAAAATCCCTCAAAGCCCCCCTCCTGCAACTCTCCTGCGACGCCGCAGGCGAGGCCGCATGGGCCAGAAACGAAGTCATCATCCTGCGCGACCGCGAAGCCGGTATCGAAGGCCTCACAGTCGTAAACGAGGCTCCAAAAGGCGCCGCCACCATAGCCGTTGAAGGTGCTACATTCGCCCTGCCTCTTGAAGGCCTGATCGACGTTGCAGCCGAAAAAGCGCGCCTTGAAAAGAGCTTAGGCAAACTTGCCAAAGAACTCGGCGGCCTGCGCGGTCGTCTCAAGAACCCCAAGTTCCTCGAAAGCGCCCCCGACGAGGTCATCGCCGAAACCAAAGAAAACCTCGCGGCTCGCGAGGAGGAAGAAACACGCCTCAACACCGCCCTAAACCTTCTCAAGGACGTCGGCTAACCTCTTCTTCTGTTTAAAAATATCCTGGGGGTGTGGGGGTGAAACCCCCGCTAAAGGTAATGTGTGGGGACGAAATCCCCGTCACGCGTTGATTGCACCCAATCGACAACGCGCCGTTAACCATTTCGTGTTAAACAGGCTTCTATCGCACCACCCGATCAATCGCGCGCATCATCCCCAGCGATTTGTCATAAACCAACGTCAAAATCCGCCGCCCACCGGGTTTTGAGACCACCGGCACCAACCGAGCCCCCGCCGCCGCTGCGGTCCCGGCCAAAAACATTCGTCTGTTCATCATTTCGCCCCTTTTAGTTGCGAACGATTCTCATCTAATCACAAATCTCCAGAATTCAATCCCTTGCGCCCACCCGCGCTTTCTGTGTTCATCCCCCCATCATGACAAAACCACCTCTGACTCCGCTGGCCGAAAGCCTCCCCGCAAGCGTCCCCTTCGTTGGCCCCGAAGCCACCGAACGCAAAATGGGCAAACCCTTCGCCGCCCGCCTTGGCGCAAACGAAAACCTGTTCGGCCCCTCTCCCAAAGCCCTGACAGCAATGGCAGAATCAGCATCCGAGATCTGGAAATACCCCGACCCCGAAAGCCACGACCTGCGCCGCGCCATCGCGCGCCACCTGCAAGTGGCCGCGGACGAAGTTGTCGTCGGCGAAGGCATCGACACGCTTCTGGGCTATCTTGTGCGCCTCTATGTGGAACCCGGCACGTCCGTCGTGACCTCCGATGGTGCCTATCCGACCTTCAATTACCACGTCACAGGCTACGGCGGCACGCTGACCAAAGTCCCTTACAAAGACGATATGGAAGACCCCGAAGCGCTTCTCAAAGCCGCCTCAGAGAGCAACGCGCGTCTGATCTACCTTTCCAACCCCGACAACCCGATGGGCACGCACCACGACTACGGCGTAATCGACGACATGATCGCCGATCTGAACCCCGAATGCCTCCTGATCCTTGATGAGGCCTACGTCGAGTTTATCGACGACGACACCGTACCCGAGATCGACACCACCAACCCGAATGTCATTCGTATGCGCACCTTTTCAAAGGCTTACGGCATGGCGGGCGCGCGCGTCGGCTATGCCTTCGGGCATCGTGATATCGTTCAGGCCTTTGAAAAAGTCCGCAATCACTTCGGCCTGAACCGCACCGCGCAAATCGGAGCGCTCGCAGCCCTGCAAGACCAGAAATACCTCGCGAAAGTCGTGCAAGACACGGCCGACGCGCGCAGCATCATCACCGAAATCGCCGAAGAAAATGGTCTTGCCACCATCCCTTCAGCCACCAATTTCGTCACCATCGACTGCGGCGCAGACGCCGATTTTGCAAACGCCGTCCTCGAAGACCTCGTTGCCCGCGGCATCTTCGTGCGCAAACCCTTCGCCGCCCCCGGAGACCGCTGCTTCCGCGTAAGCTGCGGCCCCGCCGATACCCTCGAACTTTTCCGAACAGCCCTCCCCGAAGCCCTCAAAACGGCAAAAACCCGCTAATCCAAATCCGTCGCGAAATTTTGTTGCGCGCGTTACTGGCTTCTTAAATCTTTGCTGCTATCTTTTTCTGCATGAAAGATGAGCGTCCGACATATCCGCAAGCGGTTGAGAACTACACAAACGCCTTTCTCGCGTCTTTTGGCGTGATCGTTTTCATGATCCTTTTTGCCATCTGGGCAATCTGGGGTCTGATTGTCGCGGGCATTCTCAGCGCCATTGCTGACCGCCTCATCACGGTAGATTTCCGTCGTAGATCAGACGGTTAGGCCTCACGCGCTACAATACGCGCCGCCGCATCCACACCGCCCTCAGCGTGTTCAATCCCCACCGCCGTCAAGCCTGCCTCGACGGTCGCAAGCGCGCCCAAAACCATCTGCGCATTTACATGCCCCATATGCCCGACACGGAAGAAATGATGCCACTCTGGCGTCCCCGCAGGCGCCATTCCAAGCCCGATCCCAAGCGTCAGACCCGCGCGCTCTTCTACCCATTCGCGCAACGCCGTGCTCTTGGCGGATCCCACGCGCACCGATGTGACAGCGTGACTGCGCGCGCCCGGATCCGGCACGTTCAATTCCAACGGCCCCACTTCCCCCCAGCGATCAAACGCGGCCCAAACCGCAGATGCCAGCACAGCATGGCGACGCAGCACATTGTCCAACCCCTCCTCTGCGATCATATCCAACGCCGTGCGCAACCCATACAAATGATGCGTCGGCGCAGTGCCGCAGAAATAAAGGTAAAACATCTCCGGATCGACCCGCGGCCGCCAATCCCAATATGGCGTCACGCAATTCGCCGTCTCGCGCGCCCGGTCCGCTTTGTCGTTGAAAAAAACGAATCCCATCCCCGGCGGCGTCATCAATCCTTTCTGACAGCCCGTCACCATCACATCGACGCCCCATGCGTCCATCTGGAAATCGTCGCACCCAAGACACGCAATGCAATCAATCATCAAAAGTGCGGGATGCCCGACCTCGTCCATAACCCTGCGCAAAGCGGCCACATCGTTCTTGACCGACGTAGACGTATCCACCTGCACCGTCATCACAGCTTTGATTTCATGAGATTTATCCGCCGCCAACCGCGCGGCCAACCGCGCCGGATCAATCGCCGAACGCTGCCCGAAATCCATCACCTCAGCGTCAATCCCAAGAGCGCGCGCCATCCCGGCCCAGCCTTCTGAAAATGTCCCGGTGGCCGGCACAAGAACCTTGTCGCCACGCGAAAAGACATTCGTCAAAGCCGCTTCCCAGACCCCATGACCGTTGGAAATATAGATCGCAGCGTGGTGCTTGGTCCCCGCCACCGCCTTCAGATCCGTCACGATCCCCGGCACCATTTCGGTCAACTCACCGTGATAAATATTCGGCGCAGGCCGGTGCATCGCCGCCAGAACACGGTCTGGAATGACCGAAGGCCCCGGGATTGCAAGATAGTGACGACCATTTCCAAGCGACATTACACAAACTCCCTTGCGCGGATGCCTCCAACTAGATCCCCCAAAACACCGGGTCAATCACCCGCTCGCTTGTCTGCCTTGCACGATACCGTTAGTCAGTCCTGAACGCCCCAACTCTGAGCCCGCCGTGAACGATCCATCCGTCCCTCTTGGAGAACACCGAAACACGGACGACAACAGCCGTCCGCTGATTGGATGGCTATGGCGTACCTACCTCAAACCGCAACGGGTCTGGCTCGGAGTTGCGCTGTTGCTCATGGCTATAGAAGGCTCGATGCTGGGCGCTCTCAGCTACATCGTTCAGCCGATGTTCGATCAGGTCTTCATCGCAGGCGACCGCGCCGCCGTCGGCTGGGTCGCACTGGCAATTGGTATGATCTTTGTTGTGCGTGCTGTTTCTGCCTTTGGACACCGCGTCCTGATGCAAGGCGCAGGCCTTCGGATCATCACCTCAATGCAAAAAGACATGCTGTCCCACCTCATCACGCTCGACAGCCGCTTTTTCCAGTCAAACCCTCCCGGCACGCTGATTGAGCGGGTCCGCGGTGATACAGCTGCGGCCAACAACATCTGGGCCGTTGTCCTTGGTGTCGTCGGTCGCGATGTGGTCAGCCTGATCGCGCTTCTTGCGGTCGCCATCTCTGTCGACTGGCTTTGGACCCTCATCGCCGTTGCTGGCGCCCCTCTGCTTCTGGGCCCCGTGGTCGCGCTCCAACGCTACGTCAGAAAACGCACCTTCGCCGCCCGCGACGCCGCCGCGCGCCTGTCCAATCGCCTCGACGAGATCTTTCACGGCATTAACACGATCAAGCTGAATACCAGCGAGGTTCGCGAAAACACCCGCTTCAGCAGTAACGCTGGCGCTTATCTGAAGCAGGAAATGCACGCCCGCGTCGGCCAGGCCGCCATCCCCGCAATGACCGATTTCGTCGCAGCGATCGGCTTTGCCGGTGTGCTTGTCTACGGTGGCAATCAGATTATCGACGGCGACAAGACCGTGGGCGAGTTCATGTCCTTCTTCACCGCCATGGGTCTGATCTTCGAACCCTTACGCCGCGTCGCCAACGTCACTGGCGCCTGGCAAGCCGCCCGCGCCAGCCTTGAGCGTATCCAGGACGTGTTTGAGGCCGCGCCGACAATCACCTCGCCCGCGACGCCAAAGCCTGCCATCGCCTCCCCCGAAAGCGCCGATATCACGCTTGACAACGTCACCGTGCGCTACGGCACGGAACCCGCCCTGAACGGTGCCAGCTTCACTGCCAAGGCAGGCCAGACCACCGCCCTTGTCGGCGCTTCAGGCGCGGGAAAATCCACCGTTTTCAACGTTCTGACACGCCTTGTCGATCCCAGCGAAGGCGTGATCAAAATTCACGACACCAAAAGCATCGACCTCGGCCTCGCCGACCTGCGCGCTCTGTATTCTGTCGTGACGCAGGACGCGCCCATGTTCGATGAATCCTTGCGCGACAACATCATCCTGAACACCAAAGACGTCACCGAAGACGCCCTCGCCAACGCCGTCGAAGCCGCGCATTTGACCGAGGTCGTCGCCAACCTGCCCATGGGTCTTGAAAGCCCCGCCGGCCCCCGCGGCTCCGCTCTCTCTGGCGGTCAACGCCAACGCGTCGCCATCGCGCGCGCCCTTCTGCGCAATGCGCCCGTGCTCCTGCTGGACGAGGCGACATCCGCTCTGGACGCCCAATCCGAAGTCCGTGTGCAGGAGGCGCTCGACGACCTCGCCAAGAACCGCACGACACTGGTTATCGCGCACCGTCTCTCGACGATCCGCAATGCCGACAAGATCGTCGTGATGGATCAGGGCCGCGTCGTCGATGAAGGCCGCCATGATGAGCTTCTCGAACGCGGCGGCGTTTACGCAGGTCTCTACGCGCTACAGTTCGCCAACACTTAACGCCGCTTCTCATAGCCGCGCACAAGCGTTTCCGGCCGTGCCCCGGCCAGATACCGCATCAAAGTCCAGAGATTGCGCAAAACCCGCCGCGTCCAGCCTTCCGCCAGATACCGCGCCGCCGAAGTCTGCGCCTCGGCCTCCATCATTCTCAACCGCCCCTTCAGCGCACGCGCCAAAGCGACATCCTCCATCAAAGGAACATCGGGCACCCCACCAACACTGTCCAAAACCGAACGCGCAGCCAACAACCCCTGATCTCCATAAGGCAAACCAAACACCCTCGAACGGAGATTCGCGCCCAACGCCACCAGCTTCGGAGCAAGCCCAGCCGCCCGGAAAACCAGCCGAAAATACCCCGCCGCATCGCCATGCTCAGCCATATGCCGCAAAGCCGCTTCCACCCAATGCGCGCTCAGATGCGTGTCCGCATGCAGGATCAAAACCCAGCGCCCCCGCGCTACTGCCACGCCCCGCGCAATCTGCCCTCCGCGGCCTGAGGGCCCCTCGACAATCTCCGCCCCAAGCGCCCGCGCCACCTCCAACGTGCCATCCACCGAGCCTCCATCCGAGACAATCAGCTCTCCGATGACGCCTTCCGTCACCCCCGCCATCAACGCCTCCGCCGTCCCCGGCAAAAGACCCGCGGCATTCAGCGTCGGGATCACAACAGATATTGGTGCGCGCATGGGATGAAGTCCTGTCAAAGCCGCTCTATATAGACTCTTGAAAGAAGGAGTGACCAGCATGGACGGCCGCAAAGTTCTGAAAATCACCGGCAGCGACAGGCAGGACTTCCTGCAAAACCTGATCACCAACGATATCACGCGTCTGAAAGACGGTATCGTCTGGACCGCACTGCTTACACCTCAAGGCAAATACCTCGCCGACTTCTTTCTCGTGCCCGCCGACGACGCCATCCTTCTCGACGTCGCCGAAACCCTCGCCCAAAGCCTCGCACAGCGTCTCACCATGTATAAGCTGCGCGCCGATGTGCAAATCGAGGCGACTGACATTTCCCCATCACGAGGCCCCGGCCCCGCGCCACAAGGCACCTATGAAGATCCACGACACCCCGCACTTGGCTGGCGCGCCTACGATGGTCGCCCGGACGAACCCGCCGACTGGGACGCCATCCGCGTCGACCATATGATCCCCGAAACCGGCATCGAGCTCATTCCAAACGACAGCTACCCTCTCGAAGTCCGCTTTGAACCGCTGCATGGCGTCGACTTTAAAAAAGGTTGCTATGTCGGTCAGGAAGTCACCGCACGCATGAAGCACAAAACAGAGCTAAAAAAGGGCCTCGCACAAGTGGCGATCACCGGAGACGCCCCCATCGGCACAGCAATCACCACCGCCGACGGCAAACCGGCCGGCACGCTCTATACCCAATCGAATGGCAAAGCGCTCGCCTACCTGCGCTTTGATCGCGCAACCGGCGAGATGACAGCGGACAAAGCCAAACTCACGCGCCTGTCCTGACCTTCTTTTTGGAAAAAATATCCTCGCCGAAGGCAAAGGCCGCCCAGCGGGCGGCCCAAATACTCGCGTCACGCCAAAGGCGTTGCTTTTTGCTCAAGCGCGTTCAGAGTAATCCATCGTCTCTGTATTGACGATGATGTCCTCGTCTTGCCCTACAAAAGGTGGCACCATGACTTTCACGCCATTGTCCAGAACCGCGGGCTTAAACGAATTGGCCGCTGTCTGGCCCTTAACCACCGGCTCCGTCTCGACAACCTTGCACGTCACTTTCTGCGGCAAAGACGCACTCAGCGCTTCGCTGTCGTAGTATTCGATCTGGATCGTCATGCCATCCTGCAGAAACGGACGGCGCTCGCCAAGAATATCCGCCGGTAGTTCGATCTGCTCAAACGTCTCCGAATCCATGAACACGAGCATCCCATCACTCTCATAAAGAAACTGTTGGTCCTTCTGCTCAAGGCGGACCTTCTCGACCTTGTCCGCCGAGCGGAACCGCTCATTCAGTTTAGACCCGTTGCGCAGGTTCTTCATCTCGACCTGAGCAAAGGCGCCGCCCTTACCGGGCTTCACGTGGTCGGTTTTCACCGCAACCCACAAACCGCCGTTATGTTCAAGGACATTTCCGACTCGAATCTCGTTTCCATTGATTTTGGGCATGCACGTCAACCAAGCGTTAAAGTTGATAAAAAGTTCATGGTCGCTATATTATAGGTATAAGACGCTGACAAGGCGGCGAAACCTATGGGAGAGAGGCATTGAGCTATGCGCTTAGCGCATACTAGGCATTCCTAAATAGCAACCCACATGTGGCCTGGAAAAGGCCATAAGGGACGCCACGCCGAAAAATGCAAGAGCAATAACAAAAGGAAAACGAATGGCTGATTTTGTGGACGGCACTGCATTCAACCACGAGCAAGGAAACCGCGCGCGCAAACTCTTCGCAGCTGTGGTTCTGGCGGCGCTCGACGATGCAATTGCTGACGACAAGAAATATGGCAACGGCCCGGAACAGATCGCACGCTGGGCGCGCTCGCGCGACGGCCGCGAAGTTCTATCCTGCGCCGGCATCGACCCCAACGAACGTGTCGTGAAGGGTCTGATGGAGTTCGTCTCGAAAGGCGTGCGCACCTCCGTGGCGCTCAGCCGTGAAGAAAGCGAACGCCGCAACGCCGCAGAGCAGGCCAAAGCCGCCTGATCACCCGCGACATTGCAACAGAAAAACGCGTCCTCTGACTGAGGGCGCGTTTTCTTTTTGGGCAAGCCTGAATTTTACCACTTCTCCCCTTTCCCAACCGCAAACACGCGCTCTATGGTCCCCTAACCTCAAGGAGACCCGAGACATGTCCGACGCCCACCTGCCCTTTGATACGCGCTACCTCGACCGCCTCGCCGATGTGGCCATCGGAACCGGTCTGAACCTGCAACCCGGCCAACAACTTGTGCTGACAGGCTCCGCTGAAACGCTGCCACTCGTGCGCCGCATCGCGGTCGCCGCCTACAAAGCTGGCGCCAGCGTTGTGACTCCGATCCTGTCCGACGAAGAGATTACCCGCGCGCGCTACATGTACGGCCAAGACGACAGCTTCGACGCTGCTCCGAGCTGGCTATTCGCAGGCATGGGTCAAGCCTACGAGGCCAACGCCGCCCGCCTCCATGTCTCCTCGGAAAACCCGATGGCGCTCTCCGACATGGACCCGGCCAAAGTCGGACGCGCCTCCAAAGCCAACGCCATCGCCTATAAACCCGCGCTTGAGAAAATATCCAGCTTCGCGATCAACTGGTCCATCATCTCCTACCCGGGCCGCGCCTGGGCGAAACTCGTCTTTCCGGAGTTGTCGGACGATGACGCGCAAGCTGCCCTCGCCAAAGCCCTCTTCGCCGCCTCTCGCGTAGACGTCGCCGACCCGGTCGCCGCCTGGGCCGATCACAATGCAGCGCTTGCCACACGCCGTGACTGGCTCAACGACCAAAACTTCGCCGCCCTCCACTTCACCGGCTCCGGCACTGATCTGATGGTCGGTCTCGCAGACGGCCATCTCTGGTCTGGCGGCGCGGCGGAAGCCAAAAACGGCATCACCTGCAACCCCAACATCCCGACCGAAGAGGTCTTCACAACACCCCACGCCGCCCGCGTAAACGGCGTTGCCCGTGCCTCAAAGCCACTCAGCCACCAAGGCAGCCTGATCGAAAACATCGAAGTCACCTTCGAGGATGGCCGGATCACCAAAGCCGGCGCAACGCGCGGCGAGGAAGTCTTCCAAAAACTGATTGCGACCGATGAAGGTGCGGCACGCCTCGGCGAAGTCGCACTTGTGCCCCACGCCTCACCAATCTCCGAAAGCGGATTGTTGTTCTATAATACGCTCTACGACGAAAACGCGGCCTGCCATATCGCCCTTGGGCAATGCTACAAGGACTGCCTGGTGGACGCCGACGGGATTTCGGACGAGGACCTCGACGCACGAGGCGGCAATTCCTCTCTGATCCACGTCGACTGGATGATCGGCAGCGCCGAAACCGATATTGATGGAATCACACAGAGCGGAGACCGGGTCCCGGTCTTCAGAGGTGGTAATTGGGCAGACTAGTTGCGCCGCCTGACGGCGTCGCGGTGGGGGCTCTGCCCCCAAC
>JABDQU010000237.1 GCA_013042105.1 Boseongicola sp. | reverse complement strand
TCATTGTCGGGCATCGTAAAGAAGCCAACGACCGTTTCGTAAATCGGAAGCGAGCCATCAAGCTCGGTACAACGCTTGGCCATAGATTCTGACAAGAGATCAATCTTGGCACAGTTTGGCATGTACCAGGCGACCGAAATATCAAATGCACCGAGTGGAAGGAGTGTCTCCAGGTGAGAACCCCAGTCATCAATGAAGTTGACGTTGTAGTCACGGTCATTGCCACCACGGTTTAGCGCTGTCGATGCAAGGCGAACGAGCATTCCGCCGCCGGTGAGATCTTCACCTACGAAGGGCGCCCATCCGTTTGCGCTTACAATCTTGATTGGTGGCTCAAACTGGCTGGACGTCGTCACACGGTTTTCTTGAATAGCGTCTTGCTCGGCGATAATCTCGCGCGCTGAAGCCGCATTGGGCAGGCTACCGTCAAGGCATGGAAGTTGCAGAATGGTGCCGACTTCAATGGCATTCGGATTGCTAATTTCGCCGCGGTTTGCGTTGAAAATCTGCTGATAGTCGAACGTGTTATAGGCCGCTTGCGCAATTGAACCGAGGCTGTCGCCAGATTGAACTGCGTAGGCCGTGCAGGCCTCCTGAGCAGACGCCGAGGAGGGTGCCGTCACCGCAACAGCAACCGATGCAGCGAAAACGAAATGGGGGATTAGATAGCGTTTTTTCATGATAAGGGTCTCATTCTTTCGATAGGTTTCACAATGTCCAGTCGCCAAGATCTGTTGTTATGGCTTGACTGGTCTGGTTTTGGGCCTGCGTGGCCCTGCCTTCAGTCACTCTGCATGGGCCATCAATTCACGAGCTCCATGTTGGTTTGGTCGCGCAAGCCGTTTGAGACGATGCTTGCCCATTCGCCGGTTTCCAGCATTGCAGCCAAGCCGCGGTTCAGATCTGCGATGATGTCTGCGCTCGCCGGGTTATTGCGATGCAAGGCGACCTGCATAGACTGAATGCTGAACAGGTGGGGGTTTTCCGAAACCTGATATGTCAGGTTGAGGTCTGCCATGACACGTTCACCGGTGCGGGTATCGAGTGCAACGAGATCGACAGAGTTCCGCATCAAGCGCTCAAAGCACTCATGCGCGGAGGCGGGCTGGATCAGTTTGATCGCAGGAGGCATTAGCCCATTCTCTTCGAGGTGTCCGGTTGAGTAGCCTTCCGGGCGACAGACTATGGCCCCCTCGAACGCCGCGAAATCAACAACGTTTTCATAGCCCGCGCCAGTCCGAGAAAAGAATCCGTCAACGATCTCGTAGAATGGCTTTGAATAAACGAAGTTTTGACAGGCGTAGAGTTCCAACGAGGTCAACTCGCCCTGTGTTTCGCATCCCGGCCGAGTCCATGGGAAACTGGCGTCGAAAGCTTGGCGAGGCAAAAGCGACTCAACGTGGGCGGCGCGGTCATTGACGAAAACAATGTCAAAAGCCTTTTCGGGTGCGCCGCGCATCATTGCGGTTTTTACCAGGTTGGTCATAAGTCCGCGCTCGTCGAGGCTTTCGTCGGTGTACGGCAAGTAACCGTTTGCAGTGACAAAACTTACAGACGGCGTGTCGGTGTCTTTCAAACTTGCTTCTTTTTGATCTGATGGAAGTGATCCGTCGAGACATGGCAGCTTCAAGACCGATCCTACTCGGATGACGTTTGGATCTCGTCCGATTTCGGAGCGGTTCTCTCGCCAGATGCTGCGGTGGTTGTCAAATCCGTAGGCCTGCTGTGAGATTTCAGCCAGCGAGTCTCCAATTTGAACCCGGTATGTTCCGCAGGCTTCTTGCGCCTGAACCGTGGTTGGGGCGGCTATGGCAGTAGATGCCAACGTAAACGTCGCCGCGATAAGGTATTTCATTATTCCTTGTCCCTTCTCATTGATGGGAAATTACGGAACCAAATGAACTAGTTAATGTGAAACAGGGGGTTGCCCTTAGTCGACTGCCCCTTTGGCAGCCCGGCTAAGAGGAACGAGAATGTCGAGTGTTTTTGCGCCGCGGCGAACTTCGAACGTGGCCGTGTCAAATCCTGTGTCGACGAGGCGCTTCATTGCCAGAGTCAAGTCGCTGTGCTCTTGAAATGCGATCCCTGAACTTTTCTCGCCAAGCAAGATGTCTCCAACTTCAAGGCCATCTTCCGCAGACGCAGGCTGGGTAACTCGAAGCTGCCAGCGCAAATCCTGCACGCGAGCTTCAAGAACGGTATCGTCAGCCAACGTGACTTGACGAAAGACAGGAACAGCAAGCAGTCCTCGGTCGATGATACCGGTATCGGGGTCTTTGAAACGCACTGTCGACCGCACAAAGCCGTCGGGATCTATGTTCATTGTGCTCAGTATGGATGCAGACAAAGGGGTCTCGGGCTGCAAAGGCTCACCATTAAACGTGTAGATCGTGGCACCAGCTTTAATCCAGGCCCCCGAAACCGTGAGATCAGCAGTATCCGAAACTGCGTTGACCTGAATTGTGTGAGAATTGCGTATCTGAACAAGCTCTGATTGGAATGGGATGTCCACATCCCAGTGCGAACCGACGATCTGATTTGCGAGAACCGGACCGGTTGGGAGCGGCGGAGTAAATGCCTCAGGTGAAGCGATATCTACCGCCGGAATGGCTTCTAACTCAACGTTGGCAAGCGCCTCGGCCGGCTTGACTTCCGCTGGCGCGGTTTCGAGTGTCGTGGCGAAGCCGTGGCCTTCGCCGAGGCTTACCTCAAAGCGAAAAGCTTGGGTCGCGATTTCGGGAAATTCAATTGATGGCGGTGTCAAAACTGCGGCGAGGTTTGCGGGGCGTGCTGCCGGCCCAAGCGCTGCCGAAGTCGGTAGTTCCGGAAGCGTGCGGGCCTCGGCGCGGATAAGATTCGCATCACGCGCAGCTGCGTCCGATGCGATCAGTCTTTCTGTCGGCAAAATCGGAGCTTCGTCTGCAATAGCAACAGGGAGTAACGGACCCGTCGGTGCAAGTGGCGTTGCGTTGGGCTCTATTTCGACATTCAGGTCAACACCAGCCCCCGGTTCAGGCGAGATTGCTGCTGGCATCATCAAAAAACCAACGACTCCCGACCCGATCAAAATCATTGCGGCAAGTCCACTCATGATACCTACAGATAAGCTGCGCTTTGCGTGCTTCTCGTTGGATAGAATTTCTTTGCGTACGCTGACTTCCCGCAGGTCTGGAAGCGTTTCCTGCTTATCAATTTTTTTGGGCTCGGGCTTCAAGTCTACAGGCTTGGCGACATGAAATCCGGTTGTATTACGTTGTTGCTGCCTTGTGACCGGGCGGTTGGCCATGCGACGCATCCATTCCTCAGCCGACTGAATACGTTCCTGTGGATTTACGTTCAGTGCAGCGTCGATTGTCTCAAGGAACTGAGGCGGGTAGCCCTGAATGCGTTTTGCCAGAGGCGCGTATGGATCAGACTGCTTTTGCGCCAAGGCGGACATGCGCTTTTGCGACTCTTCGGGAGCTTCGCCTGAAATCGCATGATAAAGCGAGGCGGCGAGAGAATAGATATCACTCCATGGACCTTGCTCGGCTCCCGCTATGTAGAATTCCTGCGGGGAGTAGCCGTCTTTCACAAATTTCATTTGTGAAACTGCCCGTCGCGAGCTTGGTGCGGTTTTCCTCGCGGCACCGAAGTCGATCAGGATTGGTTCGCCGGTGGCATCAATTAGAATATTGTCCGGAGAAATGTCGCGGTGAAGCATTCCCATGCTGTGAATATACCGCACAGCCGGCAGAATCCGTTTTGTGAGGCGAACGATTTCTTTGGCGCTCAAGCGCTCAGAATCCATGTCGATCCGCTCTAGGAGATCCATCCCCTCAATATAATCGATCGCCATGTAGGCAGTGTCGTTTTCCTCAAAGACTTGATGCACATGGACGATGTTTTTGTGTGTAAGAGCAGCAAGATTGTGGGCTTCGCTCACAAAGCCGGTAATCATTCCAGAAAGCTCGTCTTTATATTCGCTCGAACGCGCGGCGACTTTCGTACCCTTGCGCAGGCACATCACGCTTGGATAGCATTCTTTGATGACAACCGGGCGGCCAAGGCTATCCTTCGCTTTGTACGTGATACCAAAGCCACCGCTGTTTAGGTACTCGTCGATCGTATACTGACCATGAAGGAGCACGGTGCCTGGCGGTAACTCGTCGCCGGCATCCACGTGAAGGTTCTCTTCATTTGCGCGGTAGGTATTCAGATTTATGACTTCGTTACCTTGCAGAGCCCCGTCTCCCATAGAGTCGTGTATTCAAGGAGGTTTCGACAACCTCAGTTTCTTGGTTAATGCTCGTTTAAGGAAAGAATGTGATTACAATTAGGCGGGTTAGGGGAGTGTTCAGGCCCGCGAAACGTCCAAATCGCGATGCAAGCGAAAGCGATCGTGTTGAAAAAAGCTGAATCATGAAGACGCGCAATGCAAAACGGCCCCCAAAATGGGGGCCGTATTCTGAGTTCTTTCGCTGTGGCTGTCAGTTAGTTCCCATAAGCGACCGACGGAAGCCAGGTCACAAGTGCAGGAAACTCAAACACTATGAACAAGCCGAGGAGCTGTAACAAAACGAAAGGTATTACACCCTTGTAGATATGCGCGATCGTGACACCCGGTGGACAAACGCCCTTCAGATAGAATAGCGCAAAGCCAACGGGCGGCGTTAAGAACGACGTTTGTAGTGTCACGGCCACCAATATCGCGAACCACGTCACCACTGGTGCTGCTACCTGATCGAAGTCGGGGATATCTGCCTCAATGCCAAGCCCCTGAATGATCGGCAGCATAAGCGGCATGATGATGATCGTGATTTCGATCCAGTCCAGCAAGAAGCCCAAGAGGAAGATGATGAACAAGATGAACAGGATAACTGAGTAGGGGTCGCTAAACACTGATAAGACCAAGCCTTCAATGATTTCATCTCCGCCATAGCGGCGCAGGATGAATGCAAAGAAGTTGGCGGCCAAAAAGATACCGACGATATAGCCGGATGTGTTCAGCGTCGATCTGCTCACTTCCTTGAGGACCTTGAAGTTCAGGCGGCGGTTGGCAAGCGCGAGGAGCGTTGCACCCAGTGCACCTAGACCGGAAGCCTCAGTCGGTGTCGCAATGCCACCAAAGATCGAGCCAAGCACCAGAAGGATGAGCAACATAGGCGGCACGACTGCTTTCAGCACTTCGAATACGACAGGCCAGCCGACTTCTTCGGTTTTCTCGGGCGGCGGCATCGCGTCTGGTTTAAGGATTCCGTAGATCACAATGAAGGTGATGTAGAGAGCGCCGAGAATAAGACCTGGAAAGAGGGCGCCCATGAAAAGGTCGCCGAGGCTGATTGCAAGTTGATCCGACATAATCACGAGCATGATGGATGGTGGGATCAGAATGCCCAAAGTGCCTGCCGATGCGATTGTGCCGGTGGCAATGGGTTTGGAGTAGTTTTGAGCCATCATTGCTGGCAGCGCCATAACACCGAGGAGCGTAACCGAAGCGCCGATCACACCAGTCGAAGCAGCGAGGATTATGCCGATGAGAAGCACCGTCAAAGATAAGCCGCCCCGAAGTCCGCCAAACAGTTTTTGCATGGCTTGCATCATTCGCTGTGCCACGCCTGACTGGTCCAACATGAGACCCATGAAGATAAACATTGGCAGAGCGACAAGCACAGGGTTCTTCACCGTGCTACCGAAGATGCGCCCCGAAAGCGCGCCGAGTTTTTGGTAGTCGATGCCCGTGCGGTCGAACTCGATCAGGCCGCGGAAAAAGCTGCGGTTGGGATCGAGAAAGACCTCCGCGATCACGACAAAGACCAGGCTCACCCCGACGAGGGCCATCGCTACCGGAATGCCCCGGAACAGCATCCAGATGAACGTCATGAACATCGCAATGACTGCGATTTCGTTAAGTGTCAGAAGTTCAAACATGTTTTACGATCCCGCCTTGCGCGATTTGTCCATTGAGCGAAGTGCGAGGACGAGGATTGGCGTCAAGATAAGCGCCGCCACTACTGTGTAGGTCAATTCGTACGGGCCAAACTCGAGTTCTCCGAATGCCGGGCCACGGCTGATTTCACGACTTGTGGCGCCTTCTTCGGCAAAAAGAGACATCACGACATATAAGCCGTAATAGATTGTCAGATTAAGCAGCAGGAATGTTGCGGGGAAAGCGGCCCAGAGTTGACGCCAGAGTTTGGGTTCATGCAGGCGCTTGAGATTGCGCACGATGGCCGACCAGCAAGCTATACCGATAAATACAAAAGCTGCATTCATGAAGCATTTCAGAATCCAGAGGTTATGCAAACCGTTAGGGCTGTCGGAGCCCTCATCTGCGCGGATTGAACTCAAAGCGTAATCATAGGTGACGTCCCAAGACAGAATTATGAATGGAAGAAAAAGCCAGCCGATCGCGAAGAGATTCACCCGAGTTTTCTTATCGTCCGGAAAGTTGTCATAGAGGATATCGACGCGGACATGACTGTCAGTTGTCACTGCATACGCAACGCCCATCAGAACGGCAGCACCGTAGAGCCACCACTGCAAGTCATCCAGCCAGGCTTGGTTCATTCCGCTGTTGCGCAGAATTACCTGCGCCGTGATGGCAAGCATGAGAATTGGAAAAAGCCATGCCGCGATATTCGAGACATGGACCACGAAGCGGTCGCCTCGATTGTGTTCTTCACGCCCGACCTCTCCGGGATCAGATACGGCAACAAGTTCTTCGACGGTATCCATTGTGATGTGATCCCTTTTGGACGGCTCCAGCGTGTAACGAAGGGGCAGCGAAATGCTGCCCCTTCTCTTAGAAATCTAGCAAAAAGCTATCAATTCCGAGGACGTGGAAGGTAGATGTTGTAGTTCCAAGTCTTATAACCTTCGCGGAATTCCTGAAGGTCAGCCCAGACTTCTGCAAAGTATTCGTCTTCTGCAGCCAATTCTGCCGCAACCTCTGTCCACGCACTTTCGAATGCATCGAGCATCTCATTTGGCCACTGACGGATCGTCACGCCGTTGTTTTCGACGTTGTCGATCATTGCCTGGAAGTTCACAGCTTCGCCTTCAGCGTAGTTAGTTGTGATGTTGGCAAGGCAGGCAACTTCGATCTGGTTCTGAGACTTCTCGTCGAGGTCTTCCCAGCGATCTTTGTTGATCAAAAGCTCGAACATCGTCGCAGGCTGGTGCCAGCCCGGGAAGTAGTTGTTTGATGCGATGTTGTAGAAGCCTAGGCGCTGGTCGATGAGCGGCATTGAGAATTCTGTCGCATCAATCGCACCGCGCTCAAGGGCGGGGAAGATGTCGCCCGCAGCAAGAAGCGATGTCGAAACACCAAGACGCTGCATGACTTCAGCACCAAGGCCGAAGAAGCGCATGTTCAGGCCTTCAAGGTCCGCAACCGAATTGATTGGCTCTTTGAACCAACCGGACGTCTCCGGGGCGATGATGCCACAAGGAAGAACCTTAACGTTGTAGCCGTTCTCGTCATACATGCGCTGGAATAGCTCGTGCCCGTCGTCGTAGAGCATCCATGCGAGAAATTCACCGGCTTCAGGGCCGAACGGAACAGCGGCGAAAAGCGAAGCGGATGTGATTTTTCCCTGCCAATAACCGGCAGTCGTATAGGCCGCGTCGACTGAACCGCCAGACACAGCGTCAAGTGCTTCAAGCGTTGGGACGAGTTCACCGGGATCGAAGTGCTCGAATTCCACGTCGCTTGCGATGCCGTTGATCTTTTCAACGAAATCGACGCCCGCAGTGCCGAGAATTGGAAGGTTGCGTGAGAACGCAGAAGTCATTTCGATCACTTCTTGCGACTGCGCTGCACCGCCCGTTGCCATTACGGCGGCAAGGCTTGCTGCAATTGTTTTATTCTTCATGGTATTCCTCCGAGTTAGTGCCCGTTTTTGGGCATTTTTGGTAAACTTTCCGAACCAATAACGCATTATGCAGGAATCGGATAGCTTATATTTTGGTTCTTGGGCGTATTTGCTGCCAGCGAGCACCTCAAGAAAGGTAATATCAGCATGGTAGCGCCCATGCTTCACCGACAAAGTTTAATCGCGATATCCCCCCAACACCCGATGTGGGCGCAACATAACAACGATTTAATGCGCTGCGACCTTTTTTTGTTGCCGCTTTCGCCTCTCATGCCAAATTAGGTTAAAAATCGAGATTGTCCACTTGCTATTTCGTTCCGCCAACTCAGGCGACAGAGACTGGCAATCTGCGTTGCTGCCCAATGTACATTGCGCTGTCATTTGTCTGGAAACCAGTGGTGATATGCTCTAATTTTCAAAGAGTTGCGAAAGTGGCTTGCGATCCAATCACAGCTAACAGGGCAATTCAGAACTTGACTGGGGCTTCTATAACAATGCGTGCTTTTAAGGGTAGTTTCACTCAACAAGAACCACTTCCGGAGGCCGCGCATCTAGCGGCCAACGCTGTGTTGTCTGGAGGTAGATTGCACCGCTACGGGGCCGCTCCGCAGGAAATCTCACAGGCTGCCGCGCTAGAGGCAGAATTTGCAAATTGGCAAGGTGTGCAATTCTGTCTTGCGCTGACCTCCGGAGGTCAGGCGATCCAGATTGCGTTAAGGTCAGTGGGAGTTCTCCCCAAAGATTTGGTCCTAACCAACGCATTTACCCTCGCTCCCGTGCCGGGAGCAATCGCCGCCGTTGGCGCGAAAGCGGTCCTTGTCGAATCGGCCAAGGACCTGACGATTGATCTTGGTGATCTTGAAGAAAAGGCGCAAAATTCGGCAGCGCGTGTTCTGCTTCTGTCGCATATGCGAGGGCACATTGCGGACATGGATCGCATTCTTGAAATCTGTGATCGATATAATGTGACGCTTGTCGAAGACTGCGCGCATACTATGGGTGCGCGATTTGACGGTTTGCGTTCAGGAAACCACGGTTTGGTGTCGTGTTTCTCGACGCAAACTTACAAGCACATCAATTCGGGCGAGGGCGGTCTGCTGACCACAAACAGCGCAGAAATCGCAGCGCGCGCCACTATGCTTTCGGGAAGTTACATGAATTTCTCGCGTCACGGCGCGGGACCCGATGAGACTTCGTTTGAGACTGTGCGCTACGAGACACCCAATATGTCGGCGCGTATGGACAATCTTCGTGCTTCGATACTTACTCCGCAGCTTGATCGGCTGGATACGAATGTCACGCGTTGGAGCGAGCGGCATTCTGTGTTGGCAAAGGCGCTAGAAAGCGTTGAAGGTGTTGAGCTGCCAATGGGGCATTCAAAGGCTCTGCGCGTTGGCTCCTCATTCCAATTCAGACTGCCAGGGGCTGATGCAAACACGTGCCAGCTGATTTTGGATCAAGCGGCGTCTCTTGGAGTTGAGCTGAAATGGTTTGGGTCAGCTGAACCTATTGGCTTTACATCCAATCATAAGAGTTGGCGCTATATAGCTGCGCAGTCCTTGCCGAATACTGACGAGATACTGAGCACGTTGTTCGATATGCGCGTGCCTTTGTCGTTTTCACTTGATGACTGTGCTCACATCGGGCGTATTTTGCAGCATGTTCTAGAAAACTGCGTTGTGCGGGACCCGGTATAAGACGACGTGTTTAGTCGCGTGTTTTACGCGCCGCCTGAAGTGCCGTAACAGCGATCATGGACACCACATCATCGGCAGTGCACCCACGAGACAAATCGTTGGCGGGCTTGGAAAGTCCCTGCAGGATAGGTCCAATTGCGATGCAGCCACCAATCCGTTGCGCGATCTTGTATCCAATGTTTCCCGCATCCAGATCCGGGAAAATCATAACGTTCGCATGTCCGGCCACCTCGGAACTTGGCGCTTTCGAAGCTCCGACCGATGGAACAAAGGCTGCATCGAACTGCAATTCGCCATCACTTTGAAGATCGGGGCGACGTTCCTTTAAAAGGCGCGCTGCGGTCGTCACTTTCGTGACGCGTTCGTGTCGTGCGCTGCCCTTGGTGGCAAAAGATAACAGCGCGACCTTTGGCTCCAAGTCCAAAAGAGCGGTCAACGAGTCTGCCGATTGGCTTGCTATCGATGAGAGTGCACCCGCATCTGGATCAATAATCAGACCAGCATCGGAGAAGATCATCACATCGCGGCCTGAAGGATGGTCTTCTGGCAAGACCATCAAGAAAAAGCTCGAAACGATCTCGGCGTCAGGTGCTTTCCCGATGATCTGCAGCGCCGCGCGTACTGTGTCCGAGGTCGTCGCAACCGCACCGCCTACTGTCCCGTCGGCAAGATTAAGGTGCACCATCATTGCAGAGAAAACGAGTGGATCCAGCGCGCTGACTTTAGCCTTCTCTGGTGTCATTCCCTTGTGTCGTCGCAAATCTAGGTAAGCGCGCTCTATTTGTTCCGTTAGCACTGAAGTTTCAGGATCTTCGACGCTGAGCGTGGTGCAAAGTTGGCCACCTTGATCATGGATTTCAGACTTGATTTGATCTTCGGGTCCGACCAGCACGATAGATGCCATGTTGCGTTTGGTTGCCCGAAGTGCGGCCTCAACGATTCTGGGATCATGGCCTTCACTTAAGACAATGCGTGCGGGGTGCGCCGCAGCTCTGGTTTGCAGACTTTCCAGAACCTTCATGCGGCGCACAACCTTTTCGTCATCCGGCTCGCTCAGGCGCCGGTTTGTTCGACCATATCAGACGCGCTGATACCGGCGACGGCAACTGGTTTTTTCATAGCATCACGACGGAAAGGATCTCCAAGTTCCTGATTGATCATGGCTTCGATCAGGGTGGTTTTGCCGTTTTCCATCTGATCCTTGATTGCTTTGTTCAAAGCGTCGGTCAATTCGTCCATGGTCCGTGCGACCACACCTTCAAGGCCGCATGCCTTTGCGATCCCTGCGTAGCTAACCTCTTCATCGAGCTCGGTACCGACGAAGTTGTCTTCAAACCAGAGGGTCGAATTTCGCTTTTCCGCACCCCACTGATAGTTGCGGAAGACGATCTGCGTGATCGGCGGCCAGTCGCCGCGACCAATCGCGGTGAGCTCGTTCACCGCGATTCCAAAGGCTCCGTCGCCCGCGAAACCGACGACAGGCATCTCGGGCTGACCGATTTTTGCACCGACAATCGCAGGAAGTCCGTAGCCGCATGGCCCGAACAAACCGGGGGCGAGGTATTTTCTGCCTGCATCAAAGTCCGGGTATGCATTTCCGATGGCGCAGTTGTTGCCGATATCCGACGAGATGATAGCGTTTCTTGGCAATGCGGACTGGATCGCACGCCATGCCATACGTGGACTCATCCAGTCTGGCTTGGCTTTGCGGGCGCGCACGTTCCAGTCTGTTCCGGGATCGTCTTCCTCGTGGTCCATCGACGACAATTGCTGTGCCCAACGAGATTTTGTTTCAGCGATCTTTGCTTTGCGCTCGGTGCGGCCTGCATCGCCTGCGCCGTCGGCGAGATTATTCAAAATGCCCTTCGCAACTCGTGCCGCATCCCCGACAATACCGACCGTGACCTTCTTTGTCAGGCCGATCCGGTCAGGGTTAATGTCGACCTGGATGATCTTCGCATCCACGGGCCAGTATTCAATGCCGTAACCAGGAAGAGTCGAGAACGGGTTCAATCGCGTGCCAAGGGCCAGAATGACATCGGCATCTTTTATAAGCTCCATCCCAGCCTTCGAGCCGTTGTAGCCCAATGGACCAGCGAACAGAGGGTGGGAACCCGGGAAAGCGTCGTTGTGTTGGTAGCCAACACAGACGGGTGCATCGAGCGCTTCAGCGAGACGGCGGGATGCTTCAATTCCACCTTCGGACAGAACCACGCCGGCACCATTCAAGATCACAGGGTTCTTTGCGCCTGACAGAAGAGCCGCAGCCTCGGCAACCGAGTTCTCACCGCCCGAAGAGGCTTCAAACTCGATTGGGTCGACGATCTCGGTATCGATGACCTGCGTCCAGAAATCGCGCGGGATGTTGATCTGTGCAGGTCCGGACAGACGCTTTGCCTGAGCGATCACACGGGTGAGAACTTCCACAACGCGCGATGGATCACGGACTTCCTCTTGATAAGCGACCATGTCCTCAAACAGCTTCATTTGCTCGACTTCCTGGAAGCCGCCCTGGCCGATGGTTTTGTTTGCCGCCTGGGGCGTTACCAGCAATAGGGGTGTATGGTTCCAATAAGCAGTCTTCACAGCGGTCACGAAATTGGTAATGCCAGGCCCGTTCTGGGCGATCATCATCGACATTTTGCCGGTGGCACGTGTGTAGCCGTCGGACATCATGCCTGCGGACCCTTCGTGGGCGCAATCCCAGAACTTAATCCCGGCCTGTGGGAAAAGGTCCGAGATCGGCATCATCGCCGATCCAATGATACCGAATGCGTGGCCGATACCGTGACGCTGC
Source organism: Boseongicola sp. (assembly GCA_013042105.1). Taxonomy (GTDB): domain Bacteria; phylum Pseudomonadota; class Alphaproteobacteria; order Rhodobacterales; family Rhodobacteraceae; genus Boseongicola. Next base: position 7,813 of record JABDQU010000237.1, on the reverse strand, counting down.
AGGACCTTCACAAAGGCCTCTTCAGTGGTCATTTTCATGAGCGATCTCCCAGATGTGTTTGGATCCCCCGCCGTTCGGGAGCTTTCAAACTTTAGTTAGAATTGAGACAACGGTCGCAGTAGGGCCAGAAGAGTGGCCTCATTCAGTCCAGTTTGGCTATCTCTTCGGCTATTAACTCAATTCCACGCGGAATTTTTGCGGTGGCGATCGACGAATAGGCCAGCCGATATCTGTTGTTCGGGCCTTTCCCCGGAGCGTAAAAACTTCTGCCGGGTTCCAAAACAACACCCTTGGCGCGCAAAGCAAGTGCGAGGTCTTCGGTGTCGACGCCGTCAGGTGCTTTCATCCAGAAACTAGAGCCGCCGGAGATGGCCGGGACAGCATAGGTCAAACCGCAGTCCTCGATCGCGGCTTCCATGGCTTGGCGACGTCTCTGATAGGCTTTGCGCATTCGATTGATCTGAGCATTATAGTGTCCCAGTGACAAAAAGTTCGCCGCGTTGCGTTGGATGTGCCAGGGTGGGTGGCGCATGATTGTCGAGCGTAAGGCGCGCGCCTGTTCGATCAGAGCGGTTGGTGCCACCATAAATCCAAGTCGAAGACCCGGAAAAAGCGATTTGGAGAAAGAGCCGATGTAGACCACGCAACCCGCTTCATCGAGGGACTTAAGGGTAGGAGAGGGAGACCGTTTGAAAGCGAGTTCGAACTCGTAGTCGTCCTCCACTATGACAAAGCCCTTTTCGTCGGCCAGTCGAAGCAATTCCTTGCGTCGCTCCAAAGGCATGCTGGCGTTTGTGGGACTATGATGGCTGGGCGTGGTGAAGACGACATCAACCTGCTCGGGAAGTGCCTCGGGCGGTAGACCGTCCTCATCTACGTCGACTTCTACCGTCCGGCATCGAGTTTCTCCCAGAATCTCGCGAAAACCGCGATACCCGGGATTCTCAATCACAGCGATACGGCGCTGTGTCAGAAGAAGTTGAGCGGTCAACCAGAGCGCATTTTGCGCGCCCATCGTGACCAGAATGTTTTCAGGACGTGCGCGGATTCCGCGACGCGTTGTGATGTTGCGCTGAATATACTCGATTAGCTTAGGGTCATCACGCTCGTATTGATCCAAAGTGAGCGCGGCGAAATCTCGTTGCCCTAAAGCCTGAAGAGCGCATAGGCGCCAGTTCTGGTGATCAAAGAGAGACTGATCTGATTGCCCGTAAATGAATGGGTAGGGGTAGTTTTGCCAATCATCGGGGCGGGTAATCGTTCGAGCCGGAGGCGGTCTGTGGTTTAGGATGCGCGCCCAGTCAAAGGTGCTGTCAGGTGCGTCGCTTGGAAGTTCGAAGTTTGGGGACGTAGGGGCTGTCTCGGAGACGAAGTATCCCGAGCGTCCGCGCGCGACAAGATAGTCGTCCGCCACAAGGTCCGTATACGCAATTGTCACGGTGATACGGCTTATGTTGAGGTGCTTTGCGAGCATCCGGCTGGATGGCATGCGTTCGCCGGGGCGGTATCGCCCGGACAGTATTCCTTCCACGACAGCGCGCTTTATCCTGTGTTGGAGCGTGCTGTCCGGGTCGGGTTCGAGATAAAATGTATCGAGATGAATAGCCATATCTGGACCGATACTGCATGAGAATCGGTCCAGATACTAGGTCCAGATTTAGGACTTGCCTTTCCAAGGCACGAGATAGTCTTCAGCTTTGCGCATCAGAATATCGATGCCATAGCCGATGATCCCGATCAGGATGATACCCATGATAACGATATCGGTCAGTTGGAACTTCGAGGCGACCATGATCATCATGCCCGCACCCTTTTCCGCAGCAACAAGTTCGGCTGCAACAACCGTGCCCCAGCACACACCCATCGCAACGCGCGCACCTGTGAAAATCTCAGGCAGCGAGTTTGGCATGATGACGTGGCGCATGATCTGCCATTTGGATGCGCCAAGAGAGTAGGCGGCGTGGACTTTGGTGATGTTCACGCCGGACACTCCTGCCCGGGCGGCAATGGTCATGATCCATAGGGCGGCGAGAAACAGCAGGATTATCTTGCCAACCTCGCCAATACCGGCCCAGATGATCACAAGCGGGATCAAGGCAAGTGGCGGCACCGGGCGCATGAATTCGACTATGGGGTCGAACCATCCACGGAACCAGTTGGAAAGACCCATTGCATAACCAAGTGGTATGCCTACCAAGGCTCCGAAGAAAAAGCCCGCGATAACGCGAAAAAGAGACCATCCTAAATGCTGGAGCAGGGTGGAGTTCTGATAACCCTCTCGACTGATTTCCACGATCCGACCCCAGACCGCCTCTGGCGCAGGGAGCCAAATTGGCTCCATTTGCCAGCCTTGCGCTGGTTTGTAGTTGAGCGTGCCTTTCGGCGTCATTGCCACGTCACCACTTGCGACGGATACCTCGCCACCTGGTTCGATAGCCTGTCCATCAACGGCAACGATGGTGGCACCTTCGTCTCGGCCAATTTCGTCGTTGCTGTCTACGCGGATCAGCTTTGAGCGCCACGCACCAACCGTATCGCTGTCGTTCTTTGCAAAGCCATCACCCGGTTCTACTTCGATCGCGTCGACGTCTTCGCCGACATTGAACACGCGAAACGAAACTGTCGCGTCATCGCGCTGACCATCTGTCGTTTCAACTGTGTAGGTAAAAGACGCATCCCCGACGAACGGTCCGGGTGCATGGATTGGGGTGAGCTTTGATCCGGTGAACGCGCCCCAGATGAGGAAGATCGCAATCACCGAAATGATCGAAGCTGCTCGGTTTGGTGTGACGGCGCTCTCATCTCCGAAAGTTACGGTTTTCAGAGATGTGAAGTCATGCCTCGCTTCCATGCGCGACGTGACGAATTTCACGGCGAAGAAAGCGCCTATAAAAATAGCAACGTAGATCAGAAAAATAATCATGCTGCGTCCTCCGAGCGGCCCATGATTTCTTCTTCCATATCCCAGATCATGTTCAGGATCTCTTCGCGGGTCTCGTTGTACTGAGCATGATGCTTGACCTCGCGCAAATCAGCGCCAACGCCCATCTCGGCAAAAGGCAGGCGATACTCCTTGTGGATACGCCCCGGTCGTGGGGCCATCACCAGAAGGCGCTCGCCAAGGAGCAGGGCTTCTTCCACTGAGTGCGTGATCAGAATGATTGTTTTTCCGGTCTCTTTCCAAAGGTCCAATACCAGCGACTGCATCTTTTCACGCGTCAGCGCATCAAGTGCGCCAAGGGGTTCGTCCATCAGAATTACGTCAGGCTCATTCGCCAGACACCGTGCCAGAGCAACGCGTTGCTGCATGCCGCCGGACAATTCGTAGATGGCTTTGTCTTTGAAGTCCGCCAATCCAACGACCTCCAGAAGGTGATCCACCTTCGAGGCATATTCAGATTTTGGGACCTTATTCATCATCGGGCCAAAGGAGACGTTCTCTCGCACGTTCATCCACTCGAACAACGCCCCTTTCTGAAACACCATGCCGCGCTCTTGCGCGGGACCGGTGACGACATGATCGTTGAGTTGCACGGTGCCTGATGTTGGTGCAAGGAAACCTGCGACAATGTTCAGCAAAGTGGTTTTACCGCAGCCTGAAGGGCCGAGCACACTCATCAGCTCACCACTTTTGATGTCAAGCGAGACATCTTGCAATGCTTGCACATGACTGCCGTTCGGCAAGTCGAAACGCATCGAAATATTGTCGAGCACAAGACTGGACATGATCGGGCTCCCGGATTGTTTTTGTTTTCAATTGGCCGGGCTTTTTGCAGATCGAGTCCGGCGGCACAGGTCAACTGTGCATAAGAAAAGGGCCCGGCGCGAGTTAAACTTGCGCCGGGCCCTGTATTTTATCGCTTACATCGCGCTCGCGGCTTCCAAAGCGCTTGTGTTCACGGTGGGTGCGTAAGTTTCGAGCGCGCCATCAATGGAACCAGCGTTTACGAAGACGTCAGCGACACCTTTCATGAAGCTCTGCGCGGTTCCGCCAAGCCATGCATCGCCCAACTGGTCGTCGATGGATGGGAACGAAAAAGTTGCCAGCGTCTGGGCTGTCGCTTCTTCGTCCATGCCTGCATCTTTCGCGATTACCGGGATCATGGCTTCTGCGTCGGCTCCACCAGCATTCCATACAGCGTTGGCGTCTGCTGTCACTTTGAGGAACTTGGCGAGCAATTCGCCTTCTTCAGCGATGAAGTTTGCAGGCGCTGTTGTGGCGTCAAACACCAGAATGCCCAGCTCTTCCTTTTCCGCACCGGTCAGCAGGATGTTTCCGCTTTCCTTCATGCGGCGAAGGGCTCCGCCCCAACCACAGGCCATGTCGATGGACCCTTGTGCGAGCGCAGCAGCACCCTCAGCAGGCGCCATGTCGACAACTTCGAGCGACGCGAGGTCTACGCCGAAGTGGGCCATCTGGCTGAGGAAGCCGTAGTGTGCTGCGGTTCCAAGCGGAACAGCGACTTTCTTGCCGGCAAGTTCGCCTGCGCTGTTTTTGTCGATCTCAAGATCGGTGCGCACAACGCAGTTGTCGTTCTCGGAGTAGGAGACCGCAACGTCTACGATCTGGATATCCTGACCAGCCGATGTCGCAACAACGAAGGGTGGAACGCCTTGGCTGACCGAAATCTGAACGTCGCCGGACGCCATAGCGGCCGACATCGCCGTGCCTGTGTCAAAGCTGACCCAGTTGATTTTGACGCCCATGGCTTCTTCGTAGGCGCCGGTTACTTTTGCGTGCTGGAATGGCATTGGCCACTCAAGAAAGTAAGCAACTGTGATCTCGTCGGCAGCTTTTGCTGCTCCTACCGAGGCCATCAGCGCCATGACGGCTGCTGAGCAGCCGAGTGTGATTTTCGATTTCATAGTATTCTTCCCTGTGGTTTTCGGGTTTTTGACTTTGACCCGCTTTAATTCACAGGGGCGACTATAGACGGATAAAAAATGAAGCCCATAGGTCCAGAATAGATATTATCCTTAATACCAATTGGCGCTACCCTGCGCGCGAAAGGCTTTGCAAATTTCGTTTTGGACTGGCTCTATGCCTGACGCGATACTGGCCCTAACCTGTGAAATGGGAATGACGCAAAACAAATCGTCCAGCCGCACTCAGATGCGTTCTTAAGGGAGGAGACTGCTGTGAATACTCAAATTACAAAAAATGATCTCACTCAGGTTGTTGAAGCCGACCGAGCGCATCTTTGGCATCATCTGATGCAGCACAAATCGCTTGAGAGCACTGACCCTCGCATCATTGTTGAAGGTAAGGGCATGCGCGTTTGGGATCAGCACGGAAAAGAGCACCTTGACGGGGTGTCCGGCGGCGTTTGGACGGTCAACGTGGGCTACGGGCGCGAACGGATTGCCAATGCGGTACGCGATCAGTTGATCAAAATGAATTATTTTGCGCAATCGGCTGGATCTATTCCGGGGTCGATGTTTGCGGAAAAGCTCATCTCGAAAATGCCGGGAATGAGCCGGGTTTACTACGTGAACTCTGGCTCTGAAGCCAACGAAAAAGCTTTCAAGATGATCCGTCAGATCTCGCACAAGCTTTATGGCGGAAAGAAGCACAAGATTCTGTATCGTGACCGTGATTATCACGGCTCAACTTTGGCGACGATGTCGGCTGGTGGTCAGAACGAACGCAACGCGCAGTATGGTCCCTTCGCTCCGGGTTTTGTGAAAGTGCCTCATTGCCTTGAATATCGCGGGCAGTATGGCGACGTGACGGATTATGGCGTGCGTGCTGCAGATGCTATTGAAGAGGTGATCTTGCGCGAAGGTCCCGACACCGTTGGGGCGTTGTGCCTTGAGCCGGTTACCGCCGGTGGGGGCGTGATTACGCCGCCGGAGGGGTATTGGGAGCGCGTGCAGGAGATTTGCACGAAATACGATATCTTGCTCCACATAGATGAAGTCGTCTGTGGCGTGGGTCGCACGGGCAAATGGTTTGGCTATCAACAATATGGTGTGAAGCCGGATTTTGTGACGATGGCCAAGGGCGTTGCATCCGGATACGCCGCGATTGCCTGCATGGTTACGACGGAACGCGTCTTTGACATGTTCAAGACGGCGCCAGATGATCCAATGGACTATTTCCGCGATATTTCGACGTTTGGTGGCTGCACCGCGGGGCCTGCGGCGGCGATCGAAAACATGGCGATCATCGAGGAAGAAGGTTTGCTTGAGAACACGGTCGCTATGGGCGAACGCGTGCTTGAGAACTTGAACGCACTGGCGGAGAAGCATGCGGTTATTGGCGATGTGCGAGGCAAGGGCCTCTTTGCAGGTGCCGAACTGGTGGCGGATCGTTCCACGAAAGAGCCGGTTGATGAAAAGCTTGTTCAGCGCGTTGTTGCCGATTGCATGCAGCAGGGTGTCATTATTGGCGCGACGAACCGATCGCTAACCGGGTTCAACAATACTCTTTGTCTGAGCCCCGCGCTTATTGCCACGGCAGATGATATTGATGCGATCACCGATGCAATTGACGGGGCGTTGGAACGCGTTTTCGGCGGCTGACCTTGTGGCAAGAAATTTGGGAAGGGCTGGACGTCTGCGTCCGGCCCTTTTTTCGTGGCCGATGCCTCCAAAAGATCAATGCCGTCGTTCTTCTAACAATGCGGCCATTTCCGGTGTCTGGGAATTAGGGAACCCCGAAGCAACTCTATCATTCAGCCGATGCAACACGGTTTGGACATACAAAATGCAAATTTGCGAGCAATACCGGTCCTGAAGCAATTTTTAAGAACGGGGCGATTGGCATGCGGATAAGTGTATTTGGGATCGGCTATGTGGGTGTTGTGTCGGCCGCCTGTCTGGCGAAAGACGGACATGAGGTCATTGCGGTCGATGTAGACCTGGGAAAGATCGATGCGATCAATGCCGGAAACTCGCCAATAGTCGAAGAAGGCATTGATGATCTGGTCCGGGAAGTCGTTGCGGCAGGCAAGCTGACGGCGACAAGCGACACTCAGTTTGCAATCGACAATACGGATGCATCGTTCATCTGCGTTGGAACACCTTCTGCGGCGGATGGGTCGGTTGGACTGTCTTTTGTTGTCGATGTTTGCCGCAACATTGGCACAGCCATGGCATCGAAAGAGGGCTATCACTCGGTCATTGTGCGCTCGACCATCGTCCCGGGCAGCACTGAGAGTGCCTGTATTCCGGTGTTGGAAGAGACGTCGGGCAAGAAAGCCGGGAGCGGATTTGGACTGGGGTATTACCCTGAGTTCCTGCGCGAGAGCACGGCGATTGCTGACTATTATGATCCGGGACTTGTGGTCTTTGGCTCGATGGACACCGGCACGCGCGATTTTCTGTCCGAGTTGAACAAGGACATGCCCTGCGACATTCACAAGGTGGATATTCGCACGGCTGAGCTGCTGAAATACACGTCGAACTGCTGGCGGGCGGTCAAAGTGACCTTTGCCAATGAGATCGGCAACATCGCCAAGGCGGCGGGCATTGATGGCCAGACGGTCATGGAAATCCTGTGTTCGGATGAGAAAGCGGCGATGTCACCGTATTTCATGCGCCCGGGCTTTGCATTTGGTGGCTCGTGTCTGCCAAAGGATGTGCGCGCACTTGGGTTCCTTGCGCGCAGCACCGGCGCCGAGGCGCATCTTTTGAACGCTGTACTTGAGGCCAATGAAGCACAGATTGCGCGGGCTGAGGCGATGATTGAGGACTCTGGTGCGAAGTCCGTCGGATTTGTCGGCATTAGCTTTAAGCCGGGCACGGATGACCTTCGCGAAAGTCCTCTGGTGGCTTTGGCAGCGCGTCTTATCGAAAAGGGCGTAGACGT
>JABDQU010000227.1 GCA_013042105.1 Boseongicola sp. | reverse complement strand
CGACGCATCGCGCAAGACACTTTCATCACCTTTGTTGCATCGTCGAACGCGCCACAAAAATCACCGCCACCAAAGACACACAAATGATCAGCAAAGCCGAAGGGGCCGCGTCTGCAATGCGCTCAAGACTTGCCTGCTCGTAGCTGCGCGTCGCCAGCGTGTTGAAGTTGAAGGGACGCAGCAAAAGTGTCGCCGGAAGTTCTTTCACACAGTCCACGAACACCAACAGCAACGCTGCCGCGACCGAGCCTCGGATCAACGGCAGGTAAACCCGGCCCAATGCGCCGCCCGCCGTTTGCCCCAATGTGCGCGCGGCCAGCGGCAAACTCGGAGCCACCCGGCCCATCGCCGCGTCCGCGGCCCCCTGCCCAATCGCGAAAAAGCGCACCGCATAGGCATAGATCAAAACCACAGTGCCACCAGTCAGGATCAATCCCGGATCCCAGCCCGTCATTGCCAAAATGCCGTCCGCTACTGCGTTGTCCAAAGCCGCCAGCGGGATCAACAACCCAATCGCCAGCACTGCGCCCGGCGCTGCGTAGCCAATCGTTGTCACCGGCAACACCATCCGCGGCAAGGCCCGCCCCGACAGGCGCACGCCATAGACCATGAAGATCGCGCCTGCGACCGTAACAATAGAGGCAATACCACCCACCAGAACCGTATTGGTGAAGGCCTCAAACAGGCCCGGAGCGAACCAGCGATCCGGCTTGGTGATCGCATGAGACATCATCACGGACACCGGCAAAACGAACCCGGCAAGAAACGGCGCGACACACAGGCCGGTGGCCAGCCAGCCTCGCGCGCCAGACAACTGCGTGGCCGTCGCTTCGCGATCCTGCCGCGCCATGCGGTGAAACTTGGCCTTGCGCCGCGATATCTTCTCCAAGGCTACCAATGCAAAGATCAACGCCAGGATCAGTGTCGCGATCTGCGCGGCACCGCCCGCGTTGCCCGCCTCCAGCCAAACCGAAAACACGCCCGTTGTCAGCGTCTGCACACCGAAGAAATCCACCGTGCCGAAATCATTGACCGTTTCCATCATAACGATCGCTGTGCCCGCCACGATGGCAGGTCGCGCCAATGGCAGGCCAACCCGCCAGAACCGCTTGAACCCATCCGCGCCGAGGGCCCGCGCGACATCATGCGCCGCCCCCGATTGCTCGCGAAACCCGGCCCGCGCCAACAAATAAACATAAGGATACAAGGACGCGGCCAGCACGAAAATCGCCCCCGTCCGCGAACGAATATCCGGAAACAGATAATCCTGAGCAGTCTGCCAGCCGAACATCTCGCGCAAACCCGTCTGAACAGGCCCCGAATACTCAAGGAAGTCGACCAAGGCATAGGCCCCGAGAAACCCCGGCACCGCCAAAGGCATCAACAAAGCCCACTCCAGCCAGCGCCGCCCCGCAAACCGATACATCACCACCAGCCACGCCGTGGCCGTTCCGACCACTGTCGAAAGAACGGCAACCGAGGTCATGACGATCAGCGTATTGCCCAGATACCTTGGCAGTGTCGTGGCCATCAGATGTGGCCAGATATTCTCGACCGGGTTCGCTGCAATCCACAAAACCGACAGGATCGGCGTCAAAACCAAAGCGGCAATCAGCCCCGCACCAATTGACCAGCCCGAGGGCCAGCCAAGCGCAATACCGGGAAGTTGAGTCTTTTCGTCGGTCATACCTTCGCCCTACCGTGTTTCGCCTTTCCCTGTCCAGCGGCACTGGCTAGGTTTGCGGCACTAAGCCACGCGCGAGACTGACAAAAGGCCTGACCAGACCCCCATGGAAATCCTCTTTCATCTGGGCGCACATTGCACCGACGACGGGCTTTTGATCCGCTCAATCCTGCGCAACCGCGCGCAATTGGCCAGTGACGGTATCATCGTGCCCGGCCCCGGCCGCTACCGCGAACTTCTGGGCAGTGTGTCGACTACACTGCGCGGCGACACCGCAACCGACGACACCGAAGCCATGCTGATAGAGGCCATCAGCGACGACGACACCGCCGCCCGGATCGTGCTGTCCAATGAGAACTTCCTCTGCCGTGACAAGGTGGCGGTCGGCGCGGACGGTCTTTATCCAAAGGCCGAAAAGTCCGCCTGGCTGCGCCGGTGCTTTCCTTCACATGAGGTGCATTTTGCCCTTGGCCTTCGCAACCCTGCAACCTTCGTTCCGGCCCTGCTCAGCACGCTTTCAAGCGAAGATCGCGAAGGCTGCCTGCAGCTTCTCGACCTCGACCAACTCTCCTGGGCCGATGTAATCGCTGAAATCCTCGAAGCTAACCCAGAGGCAACCCTCACGCTCTGGGCGCACGAAGACACGCCCTTCATCTGGTCGGAAATCATGCAGGAAATGACCGGCCACGACCCCTACGTCACGCTTGATGGCGCCCACGACATGCTGGCGCAAATTCTCTCAACCGACGGCATGACGCGCCTGCAATCCTTCCTCGAAAGCCACCCGGACATCACCGAAGCCCGCCGCCGCAAAGCGATCTCGGCCTTTCTGGAGGCCCACGCCGTGCCGGATGAAATCGAAGAAGAAATCGACATGCCGGGCTGGACACTGGACACCATCGCCGACCTCACCGCCGCCTACGACATTGAGATCGAGCGCATCAAAGCCATGCCTCGCGTGATCTGGCTGGAGCCGTAAAGCCCCGCCCAAATCACATGCCCAGCGCTTCTTTATACATGTCCAGAACCGCCTCTTCTTCGGCGAGGTCTTCCTTGTCGCGCTTTCTCAGCGCAATCACTTTGCGCATGATCTTGGTGTCATAACCGCGCCCCTTGGCCTCGGCCATCACCTCTTTCTGCTGATCGGCGATGTCCTTCTTTTCCGCCTCCAGACGCTCGAAACGCTCAATGAACTGACGCAATTCGTCAGCCGTGACACGATAGCTTTGCTCTGTGACCTGCTCGTCCATTTCGACCTCGCTTATTGACGGAGCGCATGCCTACCGCCCTGTGCGCGAGGCATCAAGCCCTTGCAGCACGACCATGGGTGGAATATGCGCATTCGGCAGGATTTCAACCCGAAGGATGCCCCATGCAAACCCTGATCTGGATCGGCGCTCTCTTCACGCTCATCGGCGTTGCTGGCCTTGGCTGGTGCATCATGATCGCGGTAAAAGCACGCCGCGAAGGGCTGGACGATGAGGCGATGAAAGCGCGTCTGCAAAAGGTCGTAGCGATGAACCTTGCAGCTCTCGCGATCTCGTCCATCGGCCTGATGATGGTGATCCTCGGGATTTTCCTCGGCTAGCCGTCAAGCGCGGCAAAACTCTGGCCGGCACGGATCAGATCCTTGAAAATCGGCGACGGCAAGGAAATCCGCGCGCTGCCCTCGGCCATCTCGGTCAACAGCTTTTGCACCTCGTCCAACCCGATCAAATCGGCGGCAAACATCACGCCACCTGTGCGGCGCGCAAATCCAAGCCCGTGGATCGCCACCATATCAATGTCAGACGGCGTGCGCGCCGTGCCATCGGCCAATGCCTGCGCCCCTGCTCCGGCCATCGCCGCGACACAGCGCAGACGAATGTCACCATCCGACATCGCGCGCGCGCGCTTGCCCTTGCTTTGACGCACCGCATCAATGAAAGCCGTAACGTCCGGATCCTCGACCCCTTTGCGCCCGCGCTGACGATAGGCATAAAAACCACGCCCGTTCACCCGACCCAGACGCCCGGCCTCAACCAGACCGCTCGTCAGATCATCGCCATCCGCCCCACGTGGCTTTGAGCGCACCAAACCTTCCGTGTCGCGCCACGAGAACGAGCCATAGGGCAAACCCCAGTCTTGCAACGCCGCGTCCACCTGCGAAATTCGCGCACCATCCTCGACACAAAGGTCCGCCGCCGCGTGCAAAGCCTCGGCCAATCGCTGACCAATACCCACAGGCCCCGGCCCGGTCTCAACAATCAAGCGATCCAGCTTGCGCGCCAAAGCCCGCACCGTTGCAATCGCGCGCGGCGACGAGGCCTCGCTTGGGATCACCTCGGCCATCCGGTTCTTCTGCATGCCCGGAAACAGCCGGAACCCCACCACCTCGGAAGGTCGCCGCGTCGCCTTGGCCAAGGTCGCCACATCCACGTGTTCGGACCCCGTCGCCAAAACCGCCCCGGCCTTCAACACCGCATCCAATTCCGAAATCAGCGCTTTCGAGACAGACGGCCCCGGATCAATCACCACATCCGCATCCGCCAAAGTCCGAAAGCCGCAAACCGCATTCATCCGGTCCAGCGTCGCCTCGACAGCCTCATCCTTCATCTTGCCCGCCGCAACCCGCGCATCGTAATGCTCGATGATGCGCATGACACCGGCTTCCAAAGCCTCGTCACTCCGCTCGGCCACAGTCACCGAAAACCCCGCATCCAGACAGGCAACCGCAATCTCGCTGCCGATCCCCTTGCCTCCAATCAACCCGATTGAGCCAAGCGACCGCGACGGCGTGCGCCCCACCACAGCCGAAGCCGCAACCAATCGCCGGTCGGCGGCAAAAACATGCCGCAACGCGCGCGAATGGTCGGAGTCGACCAAATCCTCAAACGCCGCGATCTCAAGCCCGCGCCCAATCTCGTAGGGCAACAACAAAGCCGCCTCGACACATTCGATCAACCTGAGCGGCGCGTCCAAAGGTGACGCCGCCGCGATCCGGCGATGCTCGGCCACTGCTTCCAGAAAGGCCTGACCCTCGCCCAGACGGTCTCGCCGCTGCGAACTGCGCGGCAAAGCCTCGCCACTGTCGGCGCGTGCGCGGGCTTCCTCTATGGCGACTTCCAGAACATCACCTTCAGCCAGCCGGTCAACCAACCCAAGCTTCAGCGCAGATGTTCCGTTAACCGCCCGTCCACTCAGCAACATCTTCAACGCCGCAAGTCCGCCAATCACCTTGGGCAAACGCTGCGTGCCGCCCGCGCCCGGCACAATTCCAATGGTAATCTCTGGCGCACCCAGTCGCGCGCCTGGCATCGCAACACGCACATGCGCCGCCAGCGCCAGCTCCAGCCCGTTGCCCAAAGCCGCGCCGGTGATTGCCGCAACCACCGGTTTGTCCATCGCTTCGATTGTGTCGCACAAATCCCCATGCGACGGCGCATCCGGCGCATGTGCCAGCGAAGCACCCGCATCAATCCCCGTGCCCATCGCAAAAGCGCCATCACGGCCCGCAATGACCACCGCATGCACATCCGGGTTTTGACCCGCGGCACTCAATTGTTCGGAAAGCGACGCCCTGACCGCCGGCGTCAAAACCCCATTCGGAGGATTGTCGATCACAACAACAGCCACGTCATCCGGCGCATCCCGCCCGGGCGTGGTGTCATTCTCAATCGTGTCAGCGCGGCCCATAAGGTTTGTGTAAGCCATCACGGGCGAAACTCAAGCGCAACCGCCGACAATCGCAGCCGCGGTGAGCCGTTATTCAGACCGGGACGTTATCCCACATGTCATCGTCGGCTTCTTCTTGCGCGCGGATGGCTTTTGGCGCTGTTTTCGCAACCGCGACGCGCACCATTTCAGGCGCCCCAAGCTTTTGCGTCAAAAGCGCCTTTGCGTCGTCCGCGCGTGCCGGATCGTCCAAAACCGCGTCCACAATCGCCGCAACATCAGCGTCAAATTTACGCGACGAGCTGAGATCATTAGATCGATGTGTCTGCTTCGTCATTTGAAATCTCCCTATGAAAATGCGGTCTGTCTGACAGACTTTTTTTGCTGGTTTTCACTTTACCACGACGATGCAACGAGGGTGTTAATCCAGATCAATTTTGCAGAGCTTTTCACCAACTGCACGGAAATTGTGCGAAAATCGATCAGTCGTCCGCATTCGGTTGCGAACAAAACAAGTCATAAAGCACGTTCACCAATGTCACGATCCGATCATCGGCCAAGCTGTAGTGAACGATTCGCCCATCTTTTCGCGCGCTCACCAAACCGTCTGCACGAAGTCGCGCAAGCTGCTGCGAGACATAGGCCTGCCCCAGATCCAACGCCTCTTCCAACTCGCCCACCCGCTTTGGTCCATCCACCAATTGACACAGTAAAAGAAGCCGCGCCGGGTTCGACAAAGTCCGCAAATAAGACGACGCTTCAACCGCAGACTGCGCCATGGCGCTCTGAGAAAATTCGGGGTTATCTTTCATGGCCCTTGATTCCGGCTCCGATTTACCAACATATATCACAATACATATATAAAAGCTGCAATTATCTGATAATGCGATATAGGAGACTGAAATGAAACCTCTGGTCACATCCTTCTTTGATAACGCGACAAATACGATCTCCTATGTGGTACGCGACCCCGAAGGCTCGCAATGCGCGATCGTCGATAGTGTGCTGGATTTCGACTATGCTTCGGGTCGCACGGACACGGCATCTGCCGACGCCATCATCGATTTCATCAAGTCCGAAGGCCTGACCGTCTCCTGGATATTGGAAACCCACGTGCACGCCGACCACCTCAGCGCCGCGCCCTACTTGCAGGAGAAAGTCGGCGGCAAGATCGGGATCGGCGCCAATATCACCATCGTTCAGGATACCTTCGGAAAGGTCTTCAACGAAGGCACCGAGTTTCAGCGTGACGGCAGTCAGTTCGACGCTCTCTTCAAAGACGGCGACAGCTTCCACATCGGCCAGCTGCGCGCGGATGTCCTACACACTCCGGGCCACACGCCCGCCTGCATGACCTACGTCATCGGCGATGCCGCCTTCGTCGGCGACACGCTGTTCATGCCCGACTTTGGAACCGCACGCTGCGATTTCCCCGGCGGATCAGCGTCGGACCTCTACGACAGCGTGCAGCGCATCCTTGCCCTTCCGAACGACACCCGCATCTTCGTCGGCCACGACTACAAAGCCCCCGGACGCGAGGAATTCGCCTGGGAGTCCACGGTCGGCGAGCAAAAAAGCAAGAACGTCCATGTTGGCGGCGCAAAAGCCCGCGAGGAATTCGTCGAAATGCGCGAAACACGCGATGCGTCGCTTGGTATGCCAAAACTCATCGTGCCATCGCTTCAGGTGAACATGCGCGCTGGCAACATGCCCGAACCCGACGACCAGGGGGATGTGTTCCTCAAGGTCCCTGTGAACAAACTTTAAAACGGAAAAGACCAATGCCTCAGGACTGGATATTCGGCCTTATTGGCGGTGCCATGATTGGCCTCGCCGCAGCGGCCTACCTTTTGATCAACGGACGCATCATGGGTGCGTCCGGCATTATCGGCAGCATCGTTGACCGCACAGCCAAAGAAAACGCGTCCGAGCGCGGCGTGTTTCTGGCTGGCCTCGTGCTCTTTCCGGGACTTGCGGCGCTGGCCACAGGCACGGCGGATACACATGTCACCGAAAACCTTGCGATCGTCGCGGCGGCGGGTCTGCTGGTGGGCATCGGAACACGTATCGCCAACGGCTGCACATCGGGTCATGGCGTCTGCGGCATCTCGCGGTTTTCGCTGCGCGGCATCGTGGCAACCGTATTTTTCATTGGAGCGGGCGGCCTGAGCGTTGTCTTGTTCCGTCACATTTTGGGGTGGGTCTGATGCGTCTGATAGCAGCCTTTTTCGCCGGTGGCCTCTTCGGCCTCGGCCTCTTGGTGTCGGGCATGACCGATACGCGCAAGGTCATTGGATGGCTTGATATTTTCGGCAACTGGGACCCGACACTGGCCTTTGTCATGGGCGGCGCCATCATCCCGATGGCGATCGCATGGCAAATCGCAGCCCGGCGCAACGCGCCCGCACTTGGCGGTAGCTTCCCGGCAGCCCCTGCACCCCGGATCGGACGCAACCTCGTGATTGGCTCGGTCCTGTTCGGCGCCGGCTGGGGACTGGCGGGCCTGTGCCCCGGCCCTGCGATTGCCTCCATCACATGGGGCGGTGCAGGCGGAGCGGTCTTCCTTATTGCGATGATCCTTGGCATGGTCGCCGCACCCCCCTTGAAGCAATCGCTCGAGAGCGGTCAAACCGCCTGAAGGAAACGCCGATGCCCTATGCCCGCCTTAACGACAGAATGTCTGTCGCCCCGCAGATAACGCCGGACGATTTGCCCAACCTGGTCGCTCAAGGCTTCAAAGCCATTGTCTGCAACCGCCCAGACGACGAAGTGCCGCCCGATCTGTCGTCCGAGGCCATACGGGCAGCCTGCGAAGGCGCGGGCATTTCCTTCTTTGACAACCCCCTCGCCCCCGGCGGCCTCACTGGCGAGGCCGTCGCAGCACAAGTCGGGGCGATGCAGGCAGCAGAAGGCCCGGTTCTGGCCTATTGCGCCTCGGGCACGCGCTCAGCAATCCTCTGGGCTTTCGCCACTGCAGGCGAAAACCAGATGCCGACGATGGACATTCTGAAAGCACTCGACGCCGCCGGATATGCCTTCCCCCACATCGGCCCCCAACTTGAACAATTCGCCCGACAGCCCGGCTAAGGCCCGGGAAGGTCGGGCAAATCGGGGAGTTCCGGCAAGTCTGGCAGTTCCGGCAAATCAGGCAACTCCGGCAAGTCATCCATCGCGGGAAGATCAGGCAGGTCGGGTAATTCATCGATCGCCGACAGATCCACTTCCGCATGATCCAATGCCTCCAAAGGCGCATCGCCCGGTGGCAGCGCTTTGGACAAGCCGCCCCCACCCCGAGCTTCCAGCGCAGAGCCAAAAAACGGCACCGCCTCAGCATCCTTGCCAACGCCCGTCAACCGCACAGCCCGATATCCGTTCACCTGACCAAGCCGCCCCTGGGCCAGAGGCGCACCTTCGCTCACCTCAAGATGCATGCGCGTCAAACACTTCGGATCCAGCGGCAGAACATCCCCCGCCTTCAGCGCCAACACCCGCTCAAGCGGATGCTCGAACCGGGTGAGGATCGCATTCATTCCAGCCTGCGCGTCCAACAAATGAGGCCGCAACCGCGCACCAAGCGTGCCTTCGTCCGCAGCACCCCGCACCCCCGGTGACGCCGGCACAAAGAATGTCATCACCCCGATTTTCGCGTCGTCTCCAAGCGCCATCGTGATACGCATCGACCGGTATTGCCCGGGATCAAGCGTCAACTCGACCGCACGCAAATCCAGAATACCATGCTCGCGCACAAAGCCCGAAAACGGCACGTCGCGATCCAGCCCGGCTTCGCCTGCAACGCGCGCAATATCGACCATCCACTTGTCGATCATATCGCTGACCACAACCGCGTCCGTGCGCGTCGGCACGCGCTCTTTCGGCGGCACCGATGTGACCTGACCCAGCGTCTGGATCTCGACCAGCGCCGTCAAAAGACCGCTATCAATCACAAGCAGCCCCACATCGCGCGCATCGCGCGATATCAGACAAATCAGATCATGCCGCGACAACGCCGCAACCACCGCCGAATGCTCCATCGTCGAAAGTGTGACGGCCTGCACATCCGCCTGCATTGCCAGCAATTGATCCGCCGCGCGTGGCACCTCCACACGCAAAAGCGCCTCAACCGCACCATCGCCCACACCCCGCACAGGGCGCGGCGGTGCCAACCGACGTTTCAGCGGCGAAGCCCGCGCCTGTTCCGCCACGTTCCAATGCTCCCCAGAATCACTGCTCTGGGAAAATATCGCTGAAATTGGTTACAGCTTCGTTGCCTCAGGCCGCTTTCGCCCGCGCTTCCGGCAAAATCACCCGAAACGCAGCGCCACCCTGCCCCGGAAGATAAACGATGCCTCCGCCCAGACGCGTCATCACCTCTCGGCAAATCGCCAGCCCAAGCCCCGCACCACCGGCCGCATGATTGTCCGACACACGCGCGAACTTCTCAAAAATAAGCGCCTGCGCATCCACCGGAATGCCTTTGCCGTTATCCAGAAAATCCACCACCCGCCGCCCCGCAGCCTCGCCGGTCTTGATCGTCAGCCGTGGCGACGGACTTTCGCAATATTTCAACGCGTTAGCGATCAGATTGATGAACACCTGCGACAGCCGGTCCCCGTCGGTATAAAGCCTGATGTCCTCGCCCTCGCCCGAGCGTTCAATTGCAAAATCCTGCTGGCCTGTAGCCACCTCCATCGCGGCAATCGCACGATCCAGAACCGCGCTTAGGGTCTCTTCTTCCATGTTCAGCGTGACCTGACCATTTTCCAGAACACTCAAGTCCAGAAGGTCATCCAACAGCCGTGTCAGCCGCTTAGTTTCGTCGTGAATAATCCGACTATACCGCAGCCGATCGTCCGCCCCCATCGTCTCATCGGCCATCAGGATCTCACTAAACGACCGGATCGAGGTCATCGGCGTTCGCAATTCGTGGCTGATCTGACTGAGAAACCCGTCCTTCTGCACCGACAACGCCAGCAACTTTTCATTCGCCTCGCGCAATTGCCGCGCTGTGCGTTCCTGCTCGGCCGATTTCGCCTCCAGCTGGTTGGAATACTCCAGAATTTGCTGCGCTTCGTCCGCCACCCGGATCAGATCTTCCACCGTCACCGATGCGCCACCCGTGATCTGTGCGATCATCGCATGCGCCGTCGCCGCGCCCACAGATCCCGCCAACTCACGCTCCAGCCGGTCCATG
Source organism: Boseongicola sp. (assembly GCA_013042105.1). GTDB lineage: Bacteria > Pseudomonadota > Alphaproteobacteria > Rhodobacterales > Rhodobacteraceae > Boseongicola. The sequence goes on along the minus strand of JABDQU010000227.1, from coordinate 7,288 downwards.
AAGTCTGGCGTGACATCGGGCAAATACCCCTGCTTGCCTTGCATCGCCGCTTCGCTTTCGAAGATCCCCTGCGCCACACTAGGTCCGATGATCCTCTGCGCCATCATCAGCAAATCCTCAGCCTCCGCCGCACCGCCCGTCCAGCCGCGCGAACGATCAGAATACCGGAAGATGTTGACGAAAGTTGCCCCCTGCAAACGCTCCAACGGGCTCGGAAAGCTCAGCAGAGAAAACACGCAAAATGCCAGTGTATTCAGAGCGATAGACCACAACACGGAATGGACCAAAGGATCGAGCCCCTCAATCCAGAACAAAGCCTCGGGTCGCAGCATCTCAAGCCCGAACGGTCCCTCTTGAAAGACCATCGCCGACAAAACCGCACCTTCCCCGAAACTCGGCAAAAACGAGGTCCAGAGCCAAAGCGCAAACCCCGTCGCAACCCCCGCAGCCGCGCCGATACGCGTGGCACCGCGCCAGAAGATACCGCCGATCAGCGCCGGCAGGATCTGACTGACCCCCACAAAGGCCACCAGACCAATCGACGCCAGCGCCGCGCCGCCCCCTGACAGCCGGAAGTAAAGAAATCCAAGGATCAAAACGCCCGCAATCGATGCGCGACGCGCCACGATCACCACATCGCGCACATCCCCCGATACCGTCGCACCACCCGACCGGGACCTAAGCCATATCGGCATGACAATGTGGTTCGACACCATGGTTGCCAGGGCAATCGACGCGACAATCACCATGGATGTCGCCGACGAAAAGCCCCCAAGAAAAGCGAGTGTTGCCAGCGCGTTCTGATCAAAAGCCAAAGGCAGCGTCAGCACAAACAAATCCGGGTTCGACCCCTCGGGCATGACCGACAGACCGACCACCGCAATCGGGATCACAAACAGACTGATCAAAAACAGATAGACCGGAAACGCCCAGGCCGCGGTCGACAAATGCCGCTCGTCCTCGTTTTCGACGACCATCACCTGAAACATGCGCGGCAAACATATGAAGGCCGCAGCCGACAGGAAGATCATCGTCATCCAGCGGTCGGGCTGCAACGCCCAGACATCAATCGGCGAGGCATCAATTCGCGCCATCATGTCGCTCGGCCCCGAGCCGACCCAGAACACCGCAAAAACACCCACCGCCAGCAACGCGACCAGCTTCACCACCGCTTCGACCGCAATCGCCATGACAATCCCGTGGTGCCGCTCTTCGACGTCCAGATTGCGCGTGCCAAAAAGGATGGTGAACACCGCAAGACCAAACGCCACCCACAAAGCCACCGCCGCCAAATCCTCCGGCGCATTCGACTGGCCATCCATGAAAACAGCGAAACTCAGCGTCACCGACTGCAATTGCAACGCTATATAAGGTGTGGTCCCCGCCACCGCCAACAGCGTCACAAGAACACCCAAAGTGTTCGACTTGCCGTATCGCGATGACACCATGTCTGCGATCGAGGTAATCCGCTGGGTTTTGCCAATCCGCACCAGCCGCCTCAGCAACACCCACCAGCCGACCATGACCAGCGTCGGCCCCAGATAGATCGTGGCAAACTCCAACCCCGAGCGTGCCGCATTGCCCACAGCCCCGTAAAACGTCCAGGCCGTGCAGTAAATCGACAGTGAAAGCGTATAAACCAAAGGCGAGCGCAACCATCCGCCCTGCCCGCGCTCGGCGCGTTTATCGGCCCAGAACGCCACCGCGAACAACAGCGCGACGTAAAAGATGGATATGAACGCAAGGGCATTAAACGACAGCATGAGCTAGCGCGCGCCCCCGTCCCTCAGTTCTGCGCCTTCGGAGCCGTTTTTGGACTCTACAAACGGATCATAATCCGACAAGCGCCGTGCAATGATCCGCGTGCCCGCAATCAACAGCGCCCAGACACAGAAGATATAAAGAATGCCACCCGATGTCGTCGCCTGATCTGCCCACAAAAGCGGCAGAATCAACAGGATTAGGCCAACCACCGGCATCAGACGCGCCGCATCGCTCCACCGGCGCCGCCGGTAACTCTGTCGTTCAAGAAAAACCGGCTCGGGCGGACGGCTCACTGGCCAACCAGCGCGCGGACGGTCTCCAGCACTTCACCGTTCGAAAATGGCTTCGTCATGAACCGGCTGGCGCCCAGCTTTTCGGCTAACTCCCGGTCCTTTTTCTGACCCCGCGCCGTCAACATCAAAACCGGCAGATCCGTGAACTCCGCATCTGCCCGCAGGTCATTCAGAATGTCATAGCCCGACCGGTTCGGCAGCATCACATCCAACACGATCAAATCCGGGCGTCGATGGCGCACGGCATCCACCGCCGTCTCTCCGTCCGAATGCGTGTCCACACGCCAACCATCGCGCGACAGAATAAACCGGATCGCCTCGATGATGTTTGGCTCGTCCTCAATAAGCAGGACAGTCCCTCCCATGACTGACCCCTCCCTAAAGTCAGACACTATCGTCTAAAATTGACTATCCCCCATGCTGGGGGAACTGTCAAAATATTGATGACGCTCGTCATCGCATTTGACTAAACCATTGTATCTGACTGCATCAGGATCGAAGGCTCGCGCCGCGCCGGGCAATCCGTGATGGCACAGACACGACACGAGGTGCCCACCTGAAACGGCACGTCCTCGGCCCCGACCTGCGCCAGAACAGGCATCAAAAGCATCGTGCTTTCCACCACCGGCGGCTTGTCAAAACCAGCCACATAGTCGGACGTGGCAATCGACCAGGTCTCAAAACGCACATCATCCTGCCCGACCAGTGACAACTCGGTCCGCACCGGGGTCAACGGCCTTTGAAGCGCCTGAAACAGGGGCCACATCGCACAGGACGCACCAAACCGTGGCGGCTCGAACCCGCGCACGGGTTTGCGGAACGTCAACGTTCCCGACCCGTCGCAAATCACCAGACCCGGCGGCAACCCGCCCTTGAAAAAACGCCCCGGCAGAGTCGCCATCCGGCGCATCGCACAAGGCAAATCGACCGAAAAGCGCGCCGCCAGCCGCATCGGATCACGCTCCCCCGCCATCACGGCGTCTTCCAGATCCGCACCCGGCAAAGCCCGCGCATCCGCCCGATAGCGCTCCAGAAACCGCGCCGCCAAAGTGCGCGCCGCTGAAGACGTCAAAACCGACCCGGCCTCACCAATCACCTCCGAGACATCGACATCCCGTCCCTCTTCGAACGCCTCAATCCGCCAGTCCAGATCCGTCAGCCAGGCCTCCAACTCATCTCCCGGCAGCGACAAAGTGCGATCCGCATCCCCACCCGCATCCAGATAGCCCACCAGCGCCTCGGTGCTTTCCGCCAGCCGCTGACTGTCTTCATAAAGGTTGCGATGAAAGCGCGCCTGCCACTCGGCCTCGATATCGTCCCCGGTCGCAAGAATACCGCTGGTCGAACGGATCGCTGTGACAGTGGACAGGACGTTATGCAGCGACGCCGACAGAAACGGATCATGCGTCAGACGGTCGTTCAGCGTTTCCACCAGTCGCTCCAACTCGGCCACCCGCGCCTGCTGCTGGATCACCAATTGCGCCCAGCCCGGAAAGCGCCCTGCAAAATCCTCGCTGCGCTCAATCTCGCGCCCTGCGGCCACGAACCCACCAGCCGCCACGTCCAAAGCACTGGTCATTGCAGCGCCCGCGCCTTCGCTTAAAGTCGTCGTATCCACCTCAAGCGCTGCCGCCACGCTGTTCAAAAGCGCCCCCCCGATCTTGCGCCGATTGTGTTCGATCAGGTTGAGATAACTCGGAGAGATTTCGCACTGTCGCGCCAGTTCAGCCTGCTTGATCCCCCGGTCAATGCGGTAGCGGCGAATACGAGAGCCAGTCAGAGCAGGTCGCGCCATCTTAAAAAACCTCGAGTCTTCAATGTCATTCTGTGGGTGCGCGATAAATAGTTTACAAATTGCTGCACCTGCATGTGGATTTATTTACAAAATAAACGTGTCACTGTCGAGGCTTACTATCTTTTTTTCATGCCCTCATGGATAACTAAGACACCTTGTCAAAGGTTCGGCTGCGCGAGGAGGCGCATGTGGGCAACCGCAAAAAGCCGGAAATCTAAAGGGAGAGCTTTATGACAAAATCTAACTTCACCCGTCGTGGCGTGCTGAAAACCGGCGCAGTCGCTGGCGCAGCACTTGCGACACCAACGATCTTCGACGGTTCGGTATGGGCTGCGGGCCACACCGGATTCACTAACGCGCCCGAAGGCGGCTCGGTCACACTCGGCTTCAACGTGCCACAGTCCGGCCCTTACGCAGACGAAGGCGCGGACGAATTGCGCGCATACGAGCTTGCAGTCGAGCACCTGAACGGTGGCGGCGACGGCGGCATGATCAACACCTTCTCGTCCAAGACACTGGACGGCACAGGCATCAACGGCAAGAAAGTCGAATACGTCACAGGCGACACGCAGACCAAGTCTGACGCCGCCCGCGCATCGGCACGTTCGATGATCGAAAAAGACGGCGCAATCATGATCACAGGTGGTTCGTCCTCCGGTGTGGCTGTTGCTGTTCAGGCTCTGTGTCAGGAAGCTGGCGTCATCTTCATGGCTGGCCTCACACACTCCAACGACACAACGGGTAAAGACCGCAAAGCCAACGGCTTCCGCCACTTCTTTAACTCGTACATGTCCGGTGCTGCCCTCGCGCCTGTGCTTGCGAACGCTTATGGCACAGACCGTAAAGCATACCACCTGACAGCCGACTACAACTGGGGCTACACAACAGAAGAAGCCGTCACACAGGCGACTGAAGCTGCTGGCTGGGAAACAGTGAACACGGTGAAAACACCGCTGACACAGACAGACTTCTCGTCCTACATCGCACCGGTTCTGCAAACAGACGCCGACGTTCTGGTTCTGAACCACTACGGCGGAAACATGGTGAACTCGCTCACCAACGCTGTTCAGTTCGGCCTGCGTGACCGTATGGTCAACGGCAAGAACTTCGAGATCGTTGTTCCGCTCTACTCGCGCCTGATGGCACGTGGTGCGGGTGCCAACGTTAAAGGCATCTTCGGTTCGACAAACTGGCACTGGTCGCTGACAGACGAAGGCAGCCAGGCATTCGTTCGCTCGTTCGGCACCAAGTATGGCTTCCCACCATCGCAGGCAGCGCACACATGCTACGTGCAGACACTGCTCTATGCGGATGCGGTAAACCGCGCTGGTTCGTTCAACCCATGTGCGGTTGGCGAAGCGCTGAAGGACTTCGAATTCGACGGTCTCGGCAACGGTCCAACTCTGTATCGCGGCGACGACCACCAGTGCTTCAAAGACGTTCTGGTTGTGAAGGGTAAAGAGAACCCAACAAGCGAATTCGACCTTCTCGAAGTCGTTGAAATCACTCCGGTTGCTCAGGTCACTTACGCACCTGATCACCCACAGATGGGTGGCGCAGAAGCCACTCTGGGTGAGTGTAACCCAGGCGCATAAGCCTAACAAAATAAGGGGCGGGAGACACCTTCCGCCCCTTTATTCCGGACCGCTTCACGCGGCCGAAATTCCAAACCGTATTGCCAAAAGGTGGGGATCATGGACGCCATTATTCTGCAAACTTTAAACGGCCTCGATAAGGGCTCGGCCTATGCGCTGATCGCGCTGGGACTGACACTTATCTTCGGCACGCTGGGCGTGGTGAACTTCGCGCACGGCGCATTGTTCATGATTGGCGCGTTTTGCGCAGTGACGCTTCAACGGCTCCTCAGCCTGAGCCACGAAGTCGTGGACGACACCCGGACCGACTTCTTGGGCAACCCGCTGAAAGTCGACGTGCCCTACCTCTACGACATCTTCGGAGCGGACGTCGGGCAAGGGATAATCAACTGGTCTGTCCCGCTGGCAATCCTCTTCTCAATCCCGATCATGGCCTTCATCGGCGTTGCAATGGAGCGCGGCCTTGTTAAGCACTTCTACAAGCGCCCTCACGCCGACCAGATCCTCGTCACCTTCGGCCTTGCGATCGTTCTTCAGGAAATCATCAAATATTTCTACGGCGCAAACCCAATCCCGACACCCGCCCCAGAAGCCTTCGTCGGCTCGTTCGACTTCGGCGCGCTGATCGGTGTCGACGCAGGCACCATCATTTACCCCTACTGGCGCCTGATCTACTTCAGCTTCGCCATGATCGTCATCGCCGGTGTCTTTGCCTTTCTCCAGTTCACAACCTTTGGCATGGTCGTGCGCGCTGGCATGGCAGACCGCGAAACGGTTGGCTTGCTGGGCATCAACATCGACAAGCGCTTTACCATCATGTTCGCCATTGCGGCCTGCGTGGCAGGACTCGCGGGGGTGATGTATGCACCGATCAACAGTCCGAACTATCACATGGGAATGGACTTCCTTGTCCTCAGCTTCGTGGTGGTCGTCGTCGGAGGCATGGGCTCGCTCCCCGGAGCGGTGCTGGCAGGGTTCCTTCTCGGAATTCTCGAAAGCTTTGCCTCGATGACGCAAGTCCTCGATATCTTCCCGGGCATCAACCAGATCATCATCTACCTGGTCGCCATCATCATTCTGCTCACACGTCCCCGTGGCCTCATGGGTCGCAAAGGCGTGATGGAGGAATAAGTCATGACTGAACAAACAACCAACACCCCCATCGCTAAGCCAAAGGCCCGGACCTCCGCCCCAAGGGCATCTGGTGTGCTTGGCCTGAACCGCAAAGACGCCATGCTCTTCTTGCTGGTGATAATCCTGACGATGCTTGCACCGTTCCTTCTGAACCCCTTCCCAGAAGGCTCAGGCATGGCGCAGTTCAACGCAGGCTATCCGGACCTTATGCAGCGCTTCGTGATCTTCGGCATTTTCGCGATTGGCTTTAATATCCTGTTCGGCCTCACAGGCTACCTCTCGTTCGGCCACGCGGCCTTCCTCGGAGTGGGCTCCTACGCCGCAATCTGGATGATGAAACTGGTCACCCTGAACGTCATTCCGGCGATTATCATGGCGATCATCTTCGCAGGTCTCTTCGCCCTTCTGGTTGGCTTCGTCTGCTTGCGCCGCTCGGGAATCTACTTTTCGATCCTGACACTCGCCTTCGCCCAGATGTCCTATGCGCTGGCCTACTCGGTGCTGACACCCATCACAGGTGGCGAAACCGGCCTTCAGCTCAAGTCCACAGACAGCCCGCTGCTCAGCGGATTGGAACCGGGCGAGATCGGCCGCGCCAACCTCTTTGGCATCGATATGCGCGCGTCCTATGAAATGGTCGCCGGAGACTGGCTCTTTACCTTCAACGCAGGCTACTACATCGCCGCCGTTGTCATGCTGATGAGCTT
>JABDQU010000096.1 GCA_013042105.1 Boseongicola sp. | reverse complement strand
AGAAACGCCCGCCCCTCAAGGCTCTTGCCCGAGGTCCGGTTCCGCGGCGCCGCAACAAAGGCCTTGCACCCTGCAAGCGCCCATTCGGGCCGTGTTTCGGCCCAGTCGCGCGCCCGGATCGCAATGTCCGCATCACTCGCCGCGCGCGGCAAACGCAAGGACCGTTCGGCGCGCGTCGCCTTGCCCGCCTGTTCAAACCAATCCACCGCTTGCGCGATATCTTTGGCGTGTGCTGCGTGGTCGTGATCGTTTTGGTAAAGCGTGATCGCATCGGTGGTCGTGTCATGAAGCGCGCCGACAAAATGCGTGTCCGCCGGGATCTCGATGCCCTTGGCCACCAGACCTTCGCGCACGCCCCGGTCATTCAGAAGACCGGCCAGAAGCCGGGCGTTCACTTCGCCCGAATAGCCTCCGCAAGCGCCACAATGCAGCCCGCTGGCATGCGGGTTGTTCACCACATTCGCGCCATGCCCGGCGATCACGATCAGCCGCGCGAAGTTGTCCGTCAGGGACATCGCCCGCAGCACAGTGTTGGCCGCCCCGATGCGCGTTTCCAGATCAAGCGCCGGGTCCAGCCGTGGTGCCGGATCGTTGGGCGCGCTGTTTGGAGACAAGTTCAAAGCGTCCTTCACAAGCTTGCCCGCATAGATCGGACCGGTCGCTTCGACAAAGGCAAATGACGACACCGCCGCCAGTTTGAACCGGCCCCAGGCCCGCTTGGCCCGCGCCCGGAACCGGGCTGTCTGGTCGGCATCTGACACCGAAGCATCACCCGACACACTGGTGATCCCGGGGTTCAAAAGCACCGGAAGCCGCTTTTCGACAACGTCCGAGGCAAAGCCCTTGTGCGCGGCTGTCAGACCAAAGAAGCCCGCAAAACCAAGCGTTTGCACATCGTTTGAGGTCGCCTCAAGCGCGCGCCGGAACACCTCGGAGCGCACATCGATGCAGAACGCCGCCTGCAACGCCGGACGTGTTTCGCGTGCCGCAGGGGCCGGAGCCGCGAAGGTTACGGCAAGGCCACGCTGGGTGGCGCGTTCAGCCGCTTCCTGTAAAAGCGCATCAATCACCAGGTCCGCGCTTGGTTCCAGCGGGGCGGCGTGACCCGCGCGCGCGTCCGCCCAGCGTGGCGCAATCTGATCCTCATATTGCGTCAAAAGCGCTTCTTCCCAAACCAGCCGGATCGCAAGGAAATCGGTGATCGTGTCATCGCTGCCCCCGGCCAGTTCGGCCTCCCAAAGTTTATACCGCGCAACCTGCGACCAGCCTCCGAAGTCTAAAAGCGCCTGATGGAAGTAGGTTTCCAGCATCGCTTCGGAGAGGCCCAGCCGGGCCGCCGCCCGCGCCGTCGCCGCCGCGGCGGTTTCAGGTGCGTCATCGACAAATTGAGCAAATCCTTTAAGGCCCGCAATCTCGGGCGTCAGATCATGCGTCGCCACATCGCGCCAGGCTGCATAGGCACCCCGACCGCGCGGGGCTGCCCAAAGCGCCTGACCTTCGTCGAAATACCCGGCCGCCCAAACCCCGAAGCGTTCCGCGATGATACCGGGCCAGTCCCGGCCCGAAACATCGGCAGCCAAATCCGCGACCATTGGCAACGACAGCATCGGCGCGGCTTCGACCTTGGCCGCATTGCGCAGGTCCGCAACGGTCATTGTCTGCACATCCGATGCGGCGATGGCCGCCTCAAGGTCTGCATCCGTGATCGTGCCATCCGCCAGTTTCCCCTCATACCAGCTCCGTGGCATCGTCACCGACGTGCCCGCAATCCGGCCAAGGCGCGCGCCGACGTCTGCCAGTGTTTCTCCGGTCTGGCCAAGGAAAGGATTCACCGCCACGGACGAGGCCAAGGGCCAGACCGGTGGAATAGCGCGCGCCGCGAGGTCACAGGCCGCAATCAGCGTTTTGCTGCGAAGCTTTGGGGCTTTTGTCATGACGAAACCTCATTGGATTTGGTGTTTTCGGTGGTGCTCGACCAGCCGCCCAGCAGCTTGTCAAAGACGGCATTGGCATAAAGACCGTTCGAGAGATGGACCCTGAGGCCCGCTGCCGCCGGGTGATAGGCCCAGAGCGGGAACATGCTTTGCGCGATTGCGACCGTGCCAAAGCTGAACAATGCCAGCACAATCAGCGCCCATTCCAGCGGGCCGGGAGCCGGAGTTTGTGGCAACGTGCCTGCCATCAGCCACTCGACCGCAGTTTGCAGCGCGAAATAGCCCGTGGCGGCGGCAACAGAATAAACGGCGGTGCGCCGCGTCAGCACCTTCGGTGCCGCGTCTGCAAGGCCTTGAGCCAACAAATAAGCCACCCCGAAGATCAGGATTGCGCCCAGGGCGATGGCTTGCGGAGACTTCCCGCTAAAGCCGAAAACCAATCCGACAACTCCGTAGATCGCCAGTGCCAAAAGAAACGCGCGCCCCACGGCCTTGCCGTTCGGGATTGCAACTGGACCGGGCCGCCGGATCGCCGCAACGCCGTCCACCGCCTGCCCGGAGGCCAGAAAGGCGTGCGCCTTGTAGAGCGAGTGCGCGACGATGTGCAAAAGCGCCAACGGGAAAAGCGCCAGACCGCATTGCAGCATCATAAAGCCCATCTGACCGACCGTGGACCACGCCAGCGAGGTTTTTACCGCCGGTTGCGTCAGCATCACAAGGCCACCGAAAAGCGCCGTGAATCCGCCAAGCATGACAAGGATTGCCAGCACCGCGGGCGACAAAAGCATCACGTCGGCCATGCGGATCAACAGGAAGCCTCCCGCGTTAATCACGCCCGCGTGCAACAGCGCCGACACCGGCGTCGGCGTTTCCATCACCTCGGTCAGCCAGCCGTGCGTCGGGAACTGCGCCGACTTCAAAAAGGCTGCGATGGCAAGACATGCTGCGATCCAAGGGGCTGTTGCGGTCGCGCCCACGTCGCCTGCTTCGGCAAGGATCACCGCGATATTGCCGGTGCCATAGGTGGCAACCAAAAGGACCACCGCGCTGGCAAGGGCGACGTCACCAATGCGCGCCGTTACCCATTTCTTGCGCCCCGCCCGCTGCGCCGCGACCCGGTTGGGATAGTGCAGCAAAAGCTTGTGCAAAAAGAGACTGGTCGCAATCCACGCCGCCGCAAGCTGTAACAGGCTGCCCGAAATAACCAACAGCATGACCGCCGCCAAAGTCGCGCAAAGCCAGCCCGTGAACGGCCCCTGCCGGTCTTCCCCGTCCATATAGGTGGCCGAGAACCGCACCACGACCCAGCCCACAAAGGTCACAAGCAAGAGCATCGTCACGCTCACCGCATCCAGCCGCGCTGCCAGCCCCAGCCCGAAAAAGCCCAGGACCGGACTTGTGGCCGCGCCCGCCGAGACAAGCGAAATCGCCGAAGCGACAGCAACGCCAAAGGCCGCCAATGTAGCGTATTCGATGGATTTCAACGTCTCTGTGGGGCGCATCGCGGGACCGCGAAACGCCAGAACAGCCGCCGCGATCAGGGCAATCGGTGCAAGGAAAGGCAAAGTGGCAAGTAGCAAGGCAAGTCTCCTTTCAGGTCGGTTTGACCCGTTCGGGACCACCTAGCAGCACCGCAATACAATACAAAATTCATTGTTTGTTACTTATCGTTCGTATTAATAGATGAATATGGCAGACTTCAATTATCATCACCTCCGGTATTTCTGGGCCGTCGCCCATGACGGCAACCTCACCCGCACGGCCGAAAGGCTGAACCTGTCACAATCGGCGGTTTCGGTGCAGATCAAGCAGTTGGAAGAACACCTTGGCCATGCCCTGTTCGAGCGGCGGGGCCGTCAGCTTCACCTGACCGAAGCGGGCCGCATCACGCTGGACCATGCCGACACGATCTTTGCCGCCGGGCGCGAGTTGGTCGGAACACTGCGCGACACCGGGCAAACACGGCAAACCATCCGCATCGGCGCGCTGGCCACCCTGTCACGTAACTTTCACATCGAATTTCTGCGCCCCATCCTTGGACGCGCCGATGTTGAAGTCATTCTGCGATCCGCCGGCGCCGAGGACCTTCTCCGCGCGCTTGAGGCACTGAACCTTGATGTGGTCCTGATCAACCAACCGCCTGCGCGCGATGCCGTCACACCTTTCGTGTCGCATCGCCTTTCGGAACAGCAAGTCAGCCTTGTGGGCACCCCTGATCGGCTGGTCGCTCCGTTCGACCTCAAAGACCTGCTTGAAACGCAGCCTGTCATCCTGCCCACTGCGGAAACCGGGGTGCGCATAGGCTTTGACGCTTTGACCGACCGCCTTGGCATCCGCCCGCAAATCGCCGCCGAAGTGGATGACATGGCAATGATGCGTCTGCTTGCGCGTGACGGTGTCGGCCTTGCGGTCTTGCCCCCCATTGTCGTGCAGGATGAACTCAGCAGCGGTCGGTTGATCGAAGCCAACCGCCTGCCCGGCATCAGCGAAACCTTCTATGCGGTCACTCTGAAACGGCGCTTTCCGAACCCGCTGCTGGCCGAACTGTTGGAACGCCCCGAGATCTGAGCGCCTGACAGGCTCGGTTTGCATGACGCATTCGGGTGCGGTATTGCGAGGATCAGCATCCGCCAAAATGACGCTGGGGACCTCATGACAACGCCATCCGACATCGCTGCACAAATCGCAGACCGCGTTGAAGCGCTGCCTCGACCTCAGCGACGTCACCTGGTCGCTCTGATCGGCCCGCCAGCGTCCGGAAAAACCACCGTTGCTGACGCACTGCTCAACGAATTGAATGCGCGCGGCGTGCCAACCGGACTGATCGCGATGGACGGCTTTCATCTGGACAATTCGATCCTGGACGCCCGCGGCTTGCGCGCGCGCAAAGGGGCGCCGGAAACCTTCGATCTGGCGGGCTTTGCATCGCTCCTTGCGCGACTGACCGTCGAAGACGAGGTCATTGCTCCGACCTTCGATCGCGTCCGGGACGCCTCGATCGGGTCAAGCCGCGTCGTGTCCAAGGACATGTCCACGGTGATCGTCGAGGGTAACTACCTGCTACTGGACGCGCCGGGATGGCGCGATCTTGCAAAGCACTGGACGCTTTCCGTCATGCTTGCCGTCCCGATGGACGCGCTTGAGAAACGGCTGATGCAGCGCTGGCGGGACTTTGGGTTCAGCGAAGCCGACGCCCGCGCCAAGGCGCTTGGCAATGACATTCCGAACGCACGCCGTGTGCTGGAACAAAGCCTTCCGGCGGATGTGACACTCTCGAATTGACGTCTAGACCGCCGGAGCTGCGGCGAAGCGAAGATGACCGGTCTTCATCCACACCTTTGCGCCAAGCTTCTGAGAAGAAACATTTAAACGCTGACCGTCAGGCAGTCGCAACCACGCCCCCTTCCCCAACTGCTCGCCACTTTCGACCAAAGACCCATCAAGCACCAACAATTCAATCCCGCCAGCGGCATCGCTTTCAAACGCTGTCTCTGGCGCAATCTCAAGGTAGCTGACGACCTCGCGCGCATCGTGATGCAATTCGGCCTTCGCCACGCCATCGACGGGAGCGGACAGTTCATCAACCATGGTTTTGCGAAACTGGGTCCGGTCTTCCATGTCAAACTGCCAAAGCTTCACAAAAATCGTGCATCCCGGCGCCGACCCCGGAGTGTGCGACGTGGTCGGTGGGTTGCGCACATAGGTGCCGGTTGGATAATCGCCATGTTCATCCTGAAACACACCGTCCAGCACGATAAACTCTTCACCGCCGGTGTGCGTATGCGCCGAAAAACGGCTGCCCGGCGCGTACCGCACAATCGATGTCGCACGAGCCACCTCGTCGCCAATCCGATCCAGCATCCGCCGGTCAACACCAGGCATCGGAGACGCAAGCCAGTCGATCTCTTCGGAATGGACCACCACGCGCTTGGAAAAGTCAGCATTGAGGTTCATCGCGTTTCCCTTTCGGCTATTTGCGCCAGCCTAACGACACAGCGAGCGGCTTGCACCCCACACACGGACCGCAGGCAACAAAAAAGGCCGTCTGGCTTTCGCCGAACGACCTCATGCAGAAAATTGGTTGCGGGGGTAGGATTTGAACCTACGACCTTCAGGTTATGAGCCTGACGAGCTACCGGGCTGCTCCACCCCGCGCCAATGAAGGTCATGTAACTGTCATTTATGGGGGCTGCAAGGGGCGATGCCCGGAAAATCAGCCGCAAAAGAAGGATAATTTCAATGATAAGTTCTCGTTAGACCACGCACCCAGAGCTGCGGACAATTCGGTCTGTCAGAGGTCGCCAAAATTCGATTTGAAGCCGTGATTTCCGATCTTTTGGCGCGGTTTCCATTCCCTTCACAAGCTGTTTGACGTCTTTGTCGAGTGGAACGCCCAACACGTTCCTTTAGCGATCTCAGAGTCGTCGCGTATCTTTCGAAAATCCAACAGAGCGGATTGGACGGAAAATGAGGTCGCAAAGGATGGCCGCACGCTCTCACAAGAAACGCGTCAGGCCTTGAAACGCTTTATCGAAGAACGTGCTTGGCTTTGTTGGCGCCAGTCTCACCGCCGACGCCGTCAGGTTTTTGCAGGGCGCATGATTGTTCGTCGGCAGAAGCCACATGATCGAGCTTGCGCAAGACATCTATGACCGCAATGAACTGAGGAACAC
>JABDQU010000224.1 GCA_013042105.1 Boseongicola sp. | reverse complement strand
GGCTCGCCAACCGCGAGGATGGCGACTGTCTGATCTTCCAAGCCACTGATGGACGCCACATTTAGTCGGCTCAGTTTCGTTTGTTCCCAGCTCATTTTCTTTGACATCCCGTCGTTTGAAAACACTTTTTTTGGCGAAAGCAAAAGTGTGAAACCCGGCTTCGCTATGGACCTTAGTCTAATGATCAATTTGAAAAATAAAATACCTTTGGTGGATAAAAACGTGAAAAACACCCGTTTAGGTTGCAGAAGTGTGTCAATCGGCGGCTTTACAAATGCGGGATCGAACGTGAAAAGCCTTTAGCAGCGAGCGGTCGCGAATGTGCTTATCGACAGGGAAAACTGTGCAGGAACTCATTGATGCCATGCCGCTTCCGGCGATCGTCATCTCGAAGGATGGACGATTGGTGGCGGTGAATGAACTGGCGGTAGACCTTCTTGGTCCGGGTGTGATTGGGCGGCACTACATCACGTCGTTTCGACAACCATCTTTGCTGGACGCGATAGATCAGACCATGAAAGACGGGCAGGCGCGGCAGGCGCGGTTCCTGTCGACCGAAGCGCGGCGCGACAAGACGTGGCGTGTGAACCTGGCTGTCTTTGGCGCGGAGCGGTCGCTGTTGATGACGCTGGAAGATCAGACGGCGACGGAAGAGGCGGGCATGATGCGCCGGGATTTCGTGGCAAACGTCAGTCACGAGTTGCGCACGCCTTTGACGGCTCTGATCGGATTTATTGAGACATTGCGGGGTGCCGCGAAGAACGACCCTGAGGCGCAGGCGCGGTTTCTGGAGATTATGGACCGGGAAGCGGCGCGGATGAACCGTCTTGTCGAGGATCTGATGTCGTTGAACCGGGTTGAGGCGACGGAGCGTGTGCGGCCGTCCGAGATGATTGATGTGAGCGCGGTGGCACGTTCGGTTGCGCATGCGCTGGAGCCGCTGGCGCAGGAGCGGGGTATGACGATTGTGCGCGAGGCGCTGGACGATGCCGTTATGCTGCCCGGCGACGCTGACCAGCTTGCGCAGGTGTTCACCAATCTGGTTGAGAATGCGCTTAAATACTCGGGCTCTGGTGAGACTGTTACACTGCGGTTGGAGACTGTTGAGAACCATCCGATGACTCGCGGTCCGGCGGCGGTTGTGTCGGTTAAAGACACTGGTGCGGGGTTTGATCCGTCTCTGATTCCCCGTCTGACAGAGCGATTTTATCGGATCGACAGTCACAGATCCCGCGAATTGGGGGGCACCGGGCTTGGGCTGGCGATAGTGAAGCATATCATCAACCGCCACAGGGGTCGTTTACGTATTGAAAGCACGCCCGGACAAGGCGCTGATTTCGCGGTGATTTTGCCTATAGTGGGCGTGCGTTGATGCGGGCGGTTTTCGGTCGTCGGGCCTTTTTTCACCTAATTTTTGGCGCGTCATAAAACTGTTACACAACTGTCGCAAAAGCTTCAGCAGCGCATCATAGGACCAAGGCGCAGGCCGCGTGGGGCGGTCATTTGTTTTTCAGGAGTTATTCCCATGCTGAACGCGAAGCTTACAGTTTCGACAGTCGCAATTTTTGCAGTCTCGGCAACCGCCGCTGCTGCCCGTGATCAGGTGCAGGTCGCCGGGTCGTCAACCGTGCTTCCCTATGCGTCGATCGTCGCAGAAGCTTTCGGTGAGAACTTTGATTTCCCGACACCGGTTGTAGAATCGGGCGGTTCGTCGGCTGGTCTCAAGCGTTTTTGCGAAGGTGTTGGTGAAAACACGCTCGATATTGCGAACGCGTCCCGGAAAATTCGTGAAGGTGAAGTTGCTGCTTGCGCCGACGCAGGTGTGACCGACATCATCGAAGTACGCATCGGCTATGACGGCATCGTATTCGCCAGCCAGATCAACGGCCCGGCGTTCACTGCTTTCACAGAAGATCAATGGTATATGGCGCTTGCCGAGCAGGTCTATATGGACGGCGAACTGAAGGCGAACCCGTTCACCATGTGGAACGAGATTGACCCAAGCCTGCCGGCGACGGACATTCAGGCGTTCATTCCGGGCACAAAGCACGGCACACGCGAAGTGTTCGAAGAAAAAGTGCTTCTGGTTGGGTGTGAAGCCTCTGGCGCGATGGAAGGCATGATGTCTGCTGGCCTGGACGAAGATGCGGCGGAAGATGCTTGCATGAGCGTTCGCACAGACGGTCGTTCGGTCGACATCGACGGCGATTACACTGAGACACTGGCACGTATTGATGCGAACTCGAACGGCGTGGGCGTGTTTGGACTGGCGTTCTACGAGAACAACACAGACAAGCTGAAAGTGGCGACGATGTCGGGTGTTGCACCTTCGACCGAGACGATTTCGACGGGTGAGTATCCTGTGTCGCGTCCGCTGTATTTCTACATCAAAGCGGCGCATATCGGTGTTATTCCGGGCTTGAAGGAGTTCGCTCAGTTCTTCGTTGCTGACGAGATCGCTGGCCCGGATGGTCCGCTTGCCGAGTATGGTCTGGTGTCCGACCCGGTTTTGGCCGACACGCAGATGATGATCGAAGCCGAAGAGACAATGGGTTCGGGCAGCTAATCCGACCTTTTTGATACGACGGGAGAGGGCGCGTCTGGCGCCCTTTCTTGCCTTAACCTCTAAACCAACCTCGAGGGCGACATGCCGCTGATCTGGCTCATTGCTATCATTCTGGTTCTGGCGGCCGTTGGCTTTGTCATGGGGCGCACGCGCGCTGTGGCGTCGGCGGGTGGAGACGCAAGGATCATGCATTCGCTGCCGTCTTATTACGGCTGGAATGTTGCTCTGACGGTCATCACGCCTGCGTTTGGTTTACTGGTGCTTTGGTTGCTGGTGCAGCCTCTATGGATTGAAAACCGGGTGTCGGCGCAGCTGCCTGAGGCGGCGATTGCCGAAGACACGACGCGTAGTCTTGTAATGACGGATGTCCGCCGGGTTGCGGGTGGCTTACAGGTATTGATTGATACCGGAACGATGAGCGAAGACGACGTTTCTGCGATGAACACCGAAGATACGGATGTGCGCGAGCGTCTTGGTGATGTGGGCGTTGCATTGGGTTCGAATGTCGAGCCTTCGGTGATGGCGGCGGCGCAGTCTTACCGTGAGATGACGAAGCGTGGATCAGCGTTGATGGCCGTGGGCGTTTTGCTGGTGGCGCTTGGCGGGTTCGCTATGGCGTATATATTGACTAACAAGGATTTTCGGGCGCGCAATACGGTCGAGCGAGGCATTTTGCTGGTGCTGATCGCGGCGGCGTCGATTGCGATTTTGACGACCTTGGGTCTGGTTTTGTCGATGCTGTTTGAGGCGCGGAACTTCTTTGCCGCACATCCCTGGCAAGACTTTTTCTTCGGCACGAAATGGGCACCGGATTTTCGCGGGAACTCGGAACTGGCGATCCTGCCGCTTTTGTGGGGCACGCTTTATATCTCCTTGATCGCGCTGTTTGTTGCTGTTCCGGTGGGGCTGTTTGCGGCGATTTACCTTTCGGAATACGCCACGAGCCGGGTTCGGTCGGTGGCCAAGCCGGCGATTGAGGTTCTGGCGGGCATTCCGACAATTGTTTACGGTCTTTTTGCTCTGATCACGGTCGGGCCGATGCTGCGTGATTACTTCGCGTTGCCGCTGGGGTTTGGGGAAAGCTCGTCTTCGGTGATGACGGCGGGGCTGGTGATGGGGGTCATGCTGATCCCGTTCGTGTCCTCGCTATCGGACGATATCATCAATGCGGTGCCGCAGGCGATGCGCGATGGCTCCTACGGATTGGGTGCGACACAGTCCGAGACGATCCGCCAGGTTGTTGTGCCTGCAGCCTTGCCGGGGATTGTCGGTGCAATCCTTTTGGCAGCGTCGCGCGCAATCGGTGAGACGATGATCGTGGTGCTTGGGGCAGGGGCCGCAGCGGCGCAGTTTGATCGGGGCCTGGGCGAGTTGGTGAACCCGTTTCAGGCGATGACGACGGTGACCGTGAAAATCGTGAGCCAACTGACGGGCGATACGGATTTCTCGTCGCCTGAGACGCTTGTGGCCTTCGCGCTGGGGCTGTCTCTGTTCACGATTACGCTTGGATTGAACGTGCTGGCCTTGTGGATCGTGCGCCGCTACCGGGAGCAATACGAATGACCGATATTTCGACATCCGATGGCGCGCCTCGCAAAGGCTCGCTTTTGCAGCAGGACGCGCGCACCCAAAAGCGCAACGCGGCAGAGCGCCGGTTTCAGATTTACGGCATTATAGCTGTGAGTGTGGCGGTCTTGGCGTTGATTTTCTTGCTGTCTTCGATTGTGAGGAATGGCATCGGGGCGTTCAGTCAGACGTTCATCACGCTGGACGTGGTGCTGGCAGAAGACAAGCTGGACAAGACCGGCAACCGCGACCGCGATGAGATGGCGAAAGTGTCTACTTTTGGGTATTCGCCTCTGATCAAGGCTGCGATTGAGGACCGGATTGCGGCTGAAGGTATTGAGATTGAGGGACTTTCCAAGCCGGCTGATCTGATCTCGAAGCAGGCGGCCGCGGATTTGCGGGACTTTGTGCTGGCGAACACGGATCGCGTTGGGGATACGGTTGAGTTCAAGTTCCTCGCGTCGGGGCGGATCGACGGGTATTACAAGGGCCGCGTTACGATGGCGTCGGCAGAGCTGGATCGCAATATCTCGCCCGAACAATTGATGTTGGCGGATGCGCTGATGGAGGCGGGTGCCTTGGAGCGGACGTTCAACTGGGACTTCATCACCGCACCCGATGCGTCAGAGAACCGGCCGGAGGCCTCGGGGCTGGGTGTCGCGATCCTGGGTTCGTTTTACATGATGATCGTGGTGTTGTTTCTGGCTTTGCCAATTGGCGTGGCCGCGTCGATTTATTTGGAAGAGTTTGCGCCCAAAAACCGTCTGACGGATCTGATCGAGGTGAACATTTCGAACCTTGCGGCGGTGCCGTCGATTGTGTTCGGTATTTTGGGCCTGGCGATTTTCATCAACTTTGCAGGGCTGCCCCAGTCGGCCCCGATTGTCGGGGGGCTGGTGCTGACGCTTATGACTTTGCCGACGATCATTATCGCAACGCGGGCCTCACTGAAGTCCGTGCCGCCGTCGATCCGCGAAGCAGCGTTGGGGGTCGGGGCGTCGAAGATGCAGACAGTGTTTCATCACGTTTTGCCGTTGGCGGCTCCGGGCATTCTGACCGGCACGATCATCGGACTGGCGCAGGCTTTGGGTGAGACGGCTCCGTTGTTGCTGATTGGCATGGTGGCCTTTGTGCGCGAATACCCGGCCGCACCGCCGGAGGGCTTTTTTGATCCGGCCTCGGCCTTGCCGGTGCAGATCTATAACTGGACGACCCGCTCGGATCCGGCCTTTGTGGAACGGGCCTCGGGGGCTATCATCGTGCTGCTGCTCTTTTTGCTGATGATGAACCTTGTCGCCATCATTCTTCGCCGTCGCTTTGAGCGTCGTTGGTAAGGGGACGGAATCATGAACGACATGCGCGTAACAATTCGGACGACAGAAATGAACGACATCAAGATCTCAGCCAGTGGCGTCGACGTCCATTATGGCGATACGCACGCAATCAAGGACGTCTCGGTCGAAATCGAGGACAACACGGTTACGGCGTTTATCGGGCCGTCGGGTTGCGGAAAATCGACGTTCTTGCGGTGTCTCAACCGCATGAATGACACGATTGATG
>JABDQU010000223.1 GCA_013042105.1 Boseongicola sp. | reverse complement strand
TAGTGCGTCCAGAGGAAGTTCATCTCGTCCCAGAAGCTCTGATCGGTTTTGGCGTGCTCGTACTGCTCTTCCAACTCAAGGATCAGCGGCATCAGCGTCTCGGACACGAAACGCCCGCCGAAATCACCAAAGCGCCCGTTTTCGTCGGGGCCGGTCATGAAGGAATTGAAAAGATCGTTCGCCATCATACTCTCCACATCTGACTGCGCAGGTCTAACGAGGTGTCAGGCCAGCGTAAAGCCATCGCACAACCTAGCTGCGCGACGACACCATTCCAACGAGATCATAGGTTTTTTGCAGGATCGGCGAGGCAATTGCATCCGCGCGATCCGCGCCCTTGCCCAGAATTCGGTCAATCTCTGCAGGATCGGCCATAAGACGCGTCATCTCCCCGGAAATGGGCGACAGCTTTTCCACTGCAAGATCGGCCAGCAGTGGCTTGAACGTCCCCCACTGCATGCCTTCAACCTCGGTCATCACATCGTCATGACTGCGCTCGGACAGCGCTGCGAAGATATCGACCAGATTGCGAGCAGACGGGCGATCCTTCAGCTCTGCATATGTTGCCGGCAAAGGCTCAGGGTCCGTGCGTGCCTTGCGGAACTTCTGTGCCAAAGTATCCGCATCGTCGCTCATGTTGATCCGGCTCATATCGCTCGGATCGGATTTCGACATCTTCTTGGTGCCATCCCGGAGCGACATCACGCGGGTTGCTGGCCCCTCAATCACTGGTTCAGTGATCGGAAAGAAATCCTCGCCGTAATCATGGTTAAACTTCGCCGCCACGTCGCGGGTCAGCTCAAGGTGCTGCTTCTGGTCGTCCCCGACAGGCACATGCGTCGCGTGATACAGCAAGATATCCGCCGCCATCAGCGCGGGATAAGCAAACAGACCAAGTGACGCGTTTTCGCTGTTCTTGCCTGCCTTGTCTTTCCACTGGGTCATGCGCCCCATCCAACCCATACGGGCAACGGTGTTGAAAATCCACGCAAGCTGGGTGTGCGCCGGCACCTGACTTTGATTGAACAGGATCGACTTTTCGGGATCGATCCCCGAAGCAATGAAGAACGCCGCCAGTTCACGCGTATTGTCGCGTAACTTCTGCGGATCCTGCCAGACCGTGATCGCGTGCAGGTCCACAAGGCAGTACACACATTCGTACTTCCCTGCGTTCTGCATATCCACGAAGCGCTTCAAAGCGCCGAGGTAATTGCCAAGCGTCAGGCCGCCCGAAGGCTGGATGCCTGAGAAGACGCGCGGGGTGAATGCCGCATTCGTCATGTTGTGCCCTTTCAAAAGGTGGATTTTCGCGTCCACGCGGCTTACCGAGAGGGGACAGTCCCGTCAAGAAAGGCGAAACCTCCGTGAGCGATGATCCAACCCCCATTCAGCCCGTCGTCAATCCGCTCCCGCCGGCGGTCGTCGCCCTTGCTCTCGCGATTTCTGCCGTGGAAATACTTCTTTGGGCGGGCGCGCGCGGGATTATCGGAGGTGACGCCGGGGTGGGCTGGCGTGTCGAGGCAATCCAAAGCTATGGCTTCTTTGCGCCGCTTCTTGAATTTATCTTTCAGCAGCAAATGTGGACCACGCCTGAACTCATCCGGTTTGTGACCTATCCCTTCATCCACCTTGGCTTCACGCATGTGCTGTTTGTCATCGTGTTTCTTCTTGCCCTCGGGAAACTTGTCGGGGAAGTGCTTGGTGGCTTCGCGGTCATCGCGACATTTTTCATCTCGGCGATTTTCGGAGCATTGGTCTTTGCGGGCGTCACAGGCGATCCCCGCCCTCTCGTTGGAGGCTATCCGGCGGTTTATGGGCTGATCGGGACATACACGTTCATTCTCTGGGTCAGTTACGGTCAGACCGGGCAGAACCAGTATCAGGCGTTCACGCTGATCGGATTGCTCTTGGGAATTCAGCTATTCTTTGGCGTTTTCTTTGGAAGCTCCAGCGATTGGGTCGCAGAAGTCGCGGGGTTCATTGTCGGTTTTCTGGTCGCGCCGTTTGTCGCGCGCGGCGGACTACGCCGACTGTTCGCGCGGATGCGTCAGCGCTGACGTCGCAAGACCGCACTCAGATCGGATGGCCGGAACGCGCCTAGCATCACACCTGCGATGGCATAAAGCCCCATGCCAAATAGCACCAAAACTGCCAAAATCCCAAACTGACGGGTGCCTGTCAGCATACTAGGTGTGATCATCTGATTGACAGCCCAAAGCCCCAATCCCATGACCAGCGACGCGAGCACGATGCGCCCGATGCGTGCCTTTGCACGCGCGTCCAGATCGCTGGCCGCCCCCATTGAACGGCTCTTCCACCACAAAAGTGCGAACATCGACCAACCCGCAACCGTCGTCGCGATCGCGGCTGCAATAAAGCCGATGAC
>JABDQU010000208.1 GCA_013042105.1 Boseongicola sp. | reverse complement strand
CTGGCCGCTGGCACCGAGATGGTGATGCCGGGCGACAACGTGTCGTTCACGGTTGAGCTGATCGCGCCGATTGCGATGGAAAACGGTCTGCGCTTTGCGATCCGCGAAGGCGGCCGCACTGTTGGTGCGGGCGTTGTGTCCAAGATCATCGACTAACGTCGATATTGCCAAAGGCAATTCGATGGGTGGGCGGCAGTTGATCTGCAAAGATCAATAAGCGCCCACACCGCTGATCTGAATAACAAACGAAAGGCCGCCCCAACCGGGCGGCCTTTTTGCATTTCAAGTGACCGCATTCCTTGAAAATGCCTGAAAATCTGCGCACCAAGTGCCCAATTTCCGGGTTATATTGCTTCTATGGCACTGCGTATTCCAAACCCGAAGTCCCTTTTGTGGCTGTCCACCGTTGTCACCTTGGCAATGTCTGGTGCGGCTGTTGCAAAGCCTTTGATCACCAGTTCAGAAGAAACCCTTGCCCGTATCTGCCTTGCCGGTCAGGAGGATCTCGATCGTCTGATCGAGGCCTGTTCTCGGGCTTTGGAGGAGCCGGCAATCACGGTGTCGCAGAAGGTCGAGCTTTTGAATGCGCTGGCCAATGCGCAATCGTGGAACGGCGACGAAGACGCGGCGACGGCGACGTATCGGCGGTCTCTTGATCTGGATGAAACATCGGTGGACGCGTGGAACGGGCTTGGCTGGTCGCTTCGCTCCGCTCGGGAAACCGAGAAGGCGTATGAGGCGTTTTCGCGCTCGGTGGAGTTGGATGTCTCGGTGCAGGGCTTGGCGGGCAAGGCGTCGACGGGGCGCGATGTTGGGGAGATCACGCCGGATGCTTCACGGGCCATGCTTGAGGCAGCCATGTCAATCGATCCGTCCTATCATTGGGCGCGGCGTGACATTGGCTGGAGCCATTTCGATGACGGCAACTGGTCGGAGGCGATTGCGTCGTTTGAGGCTGTTTTGGCCGAGGACCCCTATGATCAGAACGCCTATTACGGGATCGGGCGTGCGGCCCTTGGTGGGGACATGCCCGAGCGTGCGTTGGAGGCGCTGAACAAGCTTCTGGATCTGGCGCCGGATGATTTCTGGGGACAGGTTTACCGCGTGGCGGCGCTGCGCAATCTGGATCGAAACGCGCAGGCCCTGCGCGAAGCCGAGCGGTTGATCGCGGATTTTCCGATGAGCAACACAGGATACTATGAGCGGGGCCGTGCTTTGGTCGCGCTGGGGCGACGAGGTGAGGCGCTTGAGGCCTTTGCCGAAGCGGAGAGCATTTTGGGGCCGGACGGTCTGGTGCTTTATTGGTATGCCGATACGCTGGGCAAGGACGGGCAATGGGCGAAGGCGCTTGAGGTCATCAATCGGGCGATCGCGCTGGAAGGCTCGGATCATTATGATCAGATTTTGAAAAGTTACATCGCGCTTGAGTTAAAGGACTATCCGTTGGCGAGGAGTGCCGCTGAAGCCTCGATGGCAGATGGTGTGGAAGACCCTTGGGCGCATTATTACATTGCGATCTCGTTGGTGCATACGGGCGATACCCCCAACGGATTGGAGAGATTTGACCGCGCGATGGCGGAAGGTCTGCCGAAACACCGGGTCGGTGCCTTTGCGAGCGAGTTGATCAGCAAGGGCAAATACGTCGAAGCGGTTCAGCTTCGGGTAAAATACTGACGGTGGTTGCCTCAAGAAGACGCTTGATTCCCTGAGCGACACCGACTAACCAAACGGCGGTCTTAGGGGTTTAGCTCAGTTGGTAGAGCATCGGTCTCCAAAACCGAGGGTCGTGGGTTCGAGTCCCTCAGCCCCTGCCAAGACCACCAGCGAGGAGCAAAGAAGATGAACCAGCACTGTTTCTGAGCCGTCATCCCATTTTGACTTCAGACTTTCGCGAGGTTCCTTCATGCCCTTTGCCAGTCCCGATACCCGATTTCCGATCACCCTTCCCGATGGCAGTCGCCACCGGGGCACTGTCTTTCTGAAACCTGTCCTGAATCATCCGCGGTTTGAGGTCGGCGACTACAGTTATTATTCCGATAACGCGCCCTTGGATGATCCGTCGGAATATGCCGCGCGGATTGCGCCGTATCTTTATGATTTTTCGCCCGAAAAATTGGTGATCGGGAAGTTTTGTCAGATTGCTTCTGGGGTGCAGTTCATCACGTCTTCGGCCAATCATCGCTATGACGGGATTTCCACGTTTCCTTTCGCGATCTTTGACGGGATGGGCGAGGGGCGGCCTTCGATGCCGACGGAGTTTCGCGATACGATTATTGG
>JABDQU010000207.1 GCA_013042105.1 Boseongicola sp. | reverse complement strand
CCGTATTTCATGCGGGTTTTGCCTCATTTCAGTCAGGAACTTTGGTGATCTTGGTCTTGGAAACAAGATTGAGGTCTTTGAAATGGCATTTGTCGGTATGGGGTTCGGACTGGGCGTAATGGCTGCGGTTGTGGCGTTTCTCAGCGGGGCGAGTGTGGCGGTGATTGTGCTGGCCTATATCGGAACGGGCATGGCTGTTTTGCTGGCGGCGCTGGCGGCCGCGATGATGTTCGAAGACATTCCGACCAAGATCGAAGAAGACCCGATGCTGCTGCCTCACCGCTAGGTCAGTTTAGAAAGTCCGAGTATCGCACGATCCGGTTATTGTCTGAATCACTTATGAAATAACGATTTCCGCTGACGGCGACTCCTTCGGGGTCGTCGAATTTGTTTGGGCCAAGGCCGGGTCTTCCATCTCCGAGGACGCCGAGAAGGGTGCCTCCGTCGGGGCCTTCGGGGTCGATAAGAAGAATGCGATGCGCATCCTGATCGGCCACAACCAGAAGGCCGGTTTCGGTGACATCCAGATAGCGCGGACCGACAAGGCCGAATTTGTCGGCTTCGATGACCTGAAGTCTTTCAAGCTCCTGACTGTAGCGCACGAGGCGGCGCAGACGGTTGTCGCCAACCCAGACGCTGCCGTCCGGGGCTTCGGCGACGTCATGAGCACCGAGGTGGCCGTCGACACCGTTGATAGCTTCGAGGTTGTCGAAAACGACGAGCGCACCGATGCCGCTGGCCATGGCGAAGATGCGCCCGGATGAGTGGTAGAGCGCACCTTCGGTGCCGGGCGCGCGCACGCCGATATCGGGCGGGGCGCTGAGGGCGGCGAGGCTTTCGTAGACGGCGACGGCGCTGGCGCCGCTGACAGCAAGAGCCACTTCGCCGTTCGGACCAAAAGAGATGTCCCGCACGGCAGGCAAAAAGCCCGCGCCGAGTTCCTCAATGAATTCAAGTGTCTCCGGGTCAAAAACGGCGATGCGGGCGTTCAGCTTGTCCGCCACAAAAAGACGGCCATCAGGGCCTATGGCAAGATCGTGCGGATCACCGAGTATGGGTTCGGAGGCGAGGTTGAAACTGGCGAAGGGACCGACGTCAAAAGACTGGGCTGCGACGGGCGGGGCGAGGAAAATGAGAAGCGCGAGAAGGCGAAGCATGAGGAGAGTCTAGCACGCCGGACGGGGCAAGTGATATGTTTTCGCGCGCGGGTAAATGGCCGGACGATCCCGTTCGGCCGGTGGGGGACACTTCCACGGCGCGTTCGGGACCGTCCGGGACCGTCGGCGCGATTTCGCGACGGGAGCGCCTGTGAGAGGTCGTGAGCAATTTATGCCTTAAGTCCTAAAATTTCGTTGCCAAGCCGGACGAATTCGCGTGTCGTGAGAAAAATTCTGGAGGGGTCTCATGAGCAAATCGGTTTCGTTCACAGAGATGAAGCACGGCACACGCGAAGACTATGAGTTGTTGGAGACGTTTGAGGCGAAATATCAGGCCGGAACGGCGGACCGGATACTGGATGAGTTGCGCCGGCAAGGTGAGGCCTCGATTGAAGGGTATAAGATCACGCGGCTGGAGCACGGACTGCAATCGGCGACACGGGCCGAGGCGGATGGCGTGGATATTGACTGGATTGTGGGCGCGCTGCTTCATGACATTGGAGACGGGCTAGCGCCCCAGAATCATGACAGGTTTTCGGCTGAGGTGATCCGCCCTTTCGTGCGCTGGGAAGTGGCCTGGGTGGTGGAGCACCACGGTATTTTCCAGATGATTTACTATGCGCATCACTATGGTTGGGACGAAAACGCACGGGATCGCTTCAAGGATCACCCCTGTTTTGATGCCTGTGCGGCGTTTTGTGAACGGTGGGATCAGGCGTCATTTGATCCGGACTATGAGACCAAGCCGCTGGCGTATTTCGAGCCTATGGTACGGGAGGTTTTTGCGCGCAAAGCCTATGCGGCTGAGGTGATGCAAGAGGGCGTTGTGACAGGGGTGCCGGGGGCGGGGTGATACATATGGCCACCTTGACAGAAGAAGGTTAATATTAGGGTCTAATATACTGAAAAGTATGGAAAAGCCCATGTCGGTTTCACGTCGGTATAACGTCGGTATTACGTCGGTGCGACCGTTCTGAGGTAAAAATGCGCGGTTAACCGGTCGAACGATCAGTTAATCGTTTAAGAGTGGTGCATAACGCATTGAAATTAATAGATAAGAGATGGCGAATTTGAGCTGTTTGCGGAAGGAAGGATGAAGATCATGTCGGATTTTGCGATTTACCCAAGCCTGAAGGGCAAGCGCGTTTTGGTGTCGGGAGGGGCCTCGGGGATCGGCGCGACAACTGTGGCTGCATTTGCACAGCAGGGCGCGGACATCGCATTTCTGGATCGCGATGAGGAGGCGTCAAAGAAGGTCGCGGGTGAGACCGGTGCGCGCTTTGAGCTTTGTGATCTGCGCGATATCGGGGCGCTGCGCGACGCGATTGCATCGCTTGGAGAGTTTGACGTGTTGGTGAACAACGCAGCGCGCGATGACCGCCACAACTGGGAGGATGTGACGCCCGAATATTGGGACGAGCGGATGGCGACAAACATCCGGCATATGTTCTTTGCGATTCAAGCGGTCGCGCCGGGGATGATCAAAGCGGGCGGCGGGTCGATTGTGAACGTCGGGTCAAACTCGTGGTGGCAGGCGCAGGGCGGATTTCCGGCTTATACGACGGCGAAATCGGCTGTGCACGGTTTGACGCGAACCATGGCACGGGACCTTGGAGATCATCGGATTCGGGTGAACTCGGTGGTGCCGGGGTGGATCATGACAGAGCGTCAAAAGGAGCTTTGGGTGTCACCTGAGGCGCTTGAGGAGCATCTTAAACGGCAGTGTTTGCCGGACATGATCGAGCCGGTCTACGTGGCGCGGATGGTGCTTTTCCTGGCCTCGGAAGATTCGGCAATGTGCTCGGCGTCGAACTATATGGTGGAAGCCGGGTCGATCTGACTGGACTTTTTGTTTTGGTTTTAGGGTGTTGAGGGGTAAGCTCGGGCCATTGTATGCAAGTATTGAAGCGGCGATGGAGGGGTTTATGGCCGGGTTTAAGTGGTATGTGGTTCTGGCGGTGTTGGCGATTATTCTCGCGATGAACATGCAGGAGCTTTGGGGCGTTTTTTGAGGATTGCGCGGGGCGAGTGGTTTAGAGCGGGCTCTCGCATCGTTTTTTCAAGACGACTGCCGGGGCGCGTCGCTTTTTACAAAAAAGCGACGTTAACAACTGCCGGGCCATTACCTTTTTGACTGCGCAAGATAGTGGGATGGTGCTGCCGGAGAGAATTGAACTCTCGACCTCTCCCTTACCAAGGGAGTGCTCTACCTCTGAGCTACGGCAGCCTGAGACCGGGCGTCGGGATAGCCTCAAAGGCACAATCGCGCAAGCGTAATCTGGACGGTATTTCGCCGGTGGGGTAGAGAGGCTCTATGGGCAGAAAAACGCAATCCCCACAGCCGCAAAGTGCAAAGCAAGCACGCGAGGCGCGTCTGAAGGCTGCGTTGAAGGCGAACTTGCAGCGCAGGAAAGCGCAAACGCGTGCGCGGGCTGCAAGCGAGACGGACGAAACGACCGCCGAAACAGGCGGCAATGGCAGTGATAAGGCAGGCTGACGATGGATTCGATAGTGGTGACAGGCGGGGCTGAGCTTCGCGGAGAGATACCGATTGCGGGGGCGAAGAACGCCTGTTTGACGCTGATGCCAGCGACTTTGCTGACGGAAGAGCCGTTGACGCTTATGAACGCGCCGCGCTTGAGTGACATCAAGACGATGACGACCTTGTTGCAGTCTTTGGGGGCTGAGGTGTCGGATTTGCAGGACGGGCGCGTGATTGCGATGTCGTCGGCAGGGCCGGTGAACACGCACGCCGATTATGACATTGTGCGCAAGATGCGGGCGTCGAATTTGGTTTTGGGGCCTTTGTTGGCGCGGGAAGGGCATGCGGTTGTGTCTCTGCCGGGGGGCTGTGCGATTGGCGCGCGCCCCATGGATATTCATATCTCGGCTTTGGAGTTGATGGGCGCGGAGATTGAGCTGAAGGA
>JABDQU010000199.1 GCA_013042105.1 Boseongicola sp. | reverse complement strand
GAGTGTCACCTACCGCGACGCAAGTGGCGGCGAACAGGTCGTGACCGCGCGGCGCGAGGTGGTGTTGTCAGGCGGGGCGATCAACTCGCCGCAACTTCTGATGTTGTCGGGGATCGGGGATGCTGAGCAGTTGCAGGCCAATGGCGTTGATGTGGTGCATCACTTGCCGGGTGTGGGCAAGAACCTGCAGGATCATTTGCAGGCGCGGCTGGTGTTCAAGTGCAACGAGGCGACGCTGAACGACGAGGTGCGGTCGTTGTTCAATCAGGCGCGGATTGCGCTGAAGTATGCGATGTTCCGTTCGGGTCCGATGACCATGGCGGCGTCTTTGGCGACGGGATTTCTGAAGACGCGCGACGATTTGGCGACGCCGGACATTCAGTTCCATGTGCAACCCTGGTCGGCGGACAGTCCCGGCGAGGGCGTGCATCCGTTTTCGGCCTTTACCATGTCGGTCTGCCAGCTTCGCCCTGAAAGCCGGGGCGAAATCCGGCTCGATGGTCCCTCGCCCAAGTCCTATCCGACGATCCATCCGAACTATCTGTCGACCGAGACCGATTGCCGGACCATCGTTGAGGGCGTGAAAATCGCGCGGCGCATTTCCGAAGTGGCGCCTTTAAGCTCGAAAATCGCCGAGGCCTTTCGGCCTGATACCTCGCTGGCGATGGACGACTATGACGCAACGCTGGATTGGGCGCGCAACAACTCGGTGTCGATTTATCACCCGACAGGCACCTGCAAGATGGGGTCTGGTGAGGACGCGGTCGTTGATGCGGAACTGAAGGTGCATGGCATCGAGGGCTTACGCGTAGCGGATTGCTCGATCATGCCCGAGATTGTGTCGGGCAACACGAATGCGCCAGCAATCATGATCGGCGAGAAAGTGTCGGATTTGATGGGCGCGCGGGTATCCTAGCCCCTAAAGACTGTGCCGCTACATTTGTCTTTGGGGGGGATTTGTAATGGCGCGGGAACGGCATGCGCGAAGATGTAGTGAAGCTGTTGCGTGAGATTGATTCGTATCCGGCTGCGGGCAGTGATATTTACCGCCTGTCGCACCGTCGGCATCAGCGGCGCGGGAAGACCCAATACAGTCGTTCAAACAATGGCTCAGAGTTTATCGCAACAGCATTACAAGACTGGCTGAGATAGGTCGGGATCACTCTGGGAGAACGGATACAACGAGGGCTTCAACGGCACACTGCGCTTAGACTTCCTGAAGGCTGAATGGCTCCACACCACCAAGCAGGCACAGACCATCAATACATGGCTCAGACAGCACAATCGTGTTCAACCACATCAGGCACGAAACATGCGTCCGCCCATTCCAGAAACCTTACTAGAGAACGGCAGGACCAGTGTCCCCGGGGACAGCGGGCTAGACACGCCAAACGATCGAGTTCGCACTTGATCTTCCATGTCGGTATCTTTTGCGCGGCGAGGCATCCCGCTTTTTCTTGGGATCACACCCAGTCCAAATAGATTTCCGGCTTTTCCCGCTTTGCGACTTCGCTACGAATTGCCTTCAGCCTATCGCGTAGCTCGGGCATCTGTGGTTCGTGGGTTTCGACAAACATTTTTCGAACCATATTGACTTCGCTGGAAGGCAGAAGTCGTTCAAGAACGTCTGCTTCGGCACCTTCGATGTCCATCTTCATGATTTGAACAGGCCCCGGCAACTCGCGCAAAATCGTCAATATGTCGACTGTTTCGACCTGAAAGGTATCAGACTGACCATCCTGCCACAGCAATGATTGATGTAGCGAACTGCCCTGCGTCATTGCTTCGTGTCCTTTGCTAAAGCCCGGATCACGCTTCAAAGTGGCTGTCCCGTCTTTGTTGCCAACGGCGGCATTGCGAATGACAATTCTCTCACAGCCTTCAAAGCGTGAACGCAATTGTTCGAACGCCCAAGGATCAGGTTCGAATGCGTAAACCTGCGCGCCTTTGTCCCAAAGCCGCTGCGAGATTGTGCCCACGTTCGCACCCAGATCCAGACAAATCCCGTTTGGCTCAAGCGCCTCCAATGCTTCGTCGAATTTTGAAGTTACGGCGCCCACGCGAAGTTTCCGCTGAGCCCAAAGAAACTTGGTTTCGAAATGCGCGCCGACCTTGCCGGGCAGAAAACGCAAAATACCGTAAATAAGAAGTTTCAGGTGTTTCATTAGAGCGGGCTCTTGCTGTGCCAGAACGCTGCTGGCTTTTGGTTGCTCTTAGGCGATCTTCTGGCTACCTTTGTCGGAAGCTGATTTTAAGGCTAAGATCATGTGTTCAAGGCACCCTAGACCAAGCCCGAACAAGTGAAAAGAGAGCGAATCTCGCTTGTGGCAGGTTAAAACAGCCTTCTATGATAAAAGTCGTTCAGGAAGTCTCTGACTGCTTAAAACAAAACTTGGTGCGAAGGTCGCAGAACTCGAATCGTGATCCAAGATTTCTAAGGTAAGTGTCCCATGCCTTTCGCCCGTCGATATTTCGTTGTTTGTGGTTTTGGCTTGAGAAGGCAACCTGATCCGTACGATTTCCGAGCAATCAATGATCTATTTTGACCACAAGTAGCACAAGCCAAGAACATCCTCCTGTTGTGGACGATAGTTTTGAAGCCCAACTACGGGAGTGGATTGGACGCTCGGAGGGCGCGTTCGACATTTTGGCGTGTGCAAGAAGCCAATTGCCGCCCAGCGTAGAGATAATCGATTCAAGGGCTCTTGACCGGCATTTCCGCTATTCTTTTGACGAAGCTCTGGGATCGATACCAATGCGGCGTGTCGCCAAGGCATATGAACGTATTGCCATCAGAATTTCCGACAAACTTGCTCAGTCGCATTCAAAACAGCTCGATATCTCTATCGCCGGGTTACGCGCGGCCTGGTTCCAACCGATCTATTCCGAACTAACGACACTCCTCCCTATCCGGCATCTTGCCCGAAAGCTGGCGCGGCGCACCGATTTGCCTCTCTTCGCAATACCTTTGAAAAGCCTTTCCTTCCTGACCGCAAATGCGTGGAGCACGAACGAAATGGAGCCATTGTATTTGGCCCATGAAATGCGCCGTCAGAGGGTCCCTGTGTTTTTCTTCATAGAGGATCCGGGAGAAACGAAATTGACCTTCACGCTTTCGAAGGCTTCGCTCCCAAAGGACTATCCCCAGTTCCGTTACAACAAACGCTTCACCGAGGTGCTAGGCAAAATCGCGATACGGCGACCGGAATATGTGTCCCGTCGCATTGAGGCGAGGCGACGGCGCAAGCCTGGCCTGCTTTCGCGACAACGGCGATTAGGGTTCAGCTATGGTCAAAGACCAATTGAGTTGGATTTGGATGAGGGTCCATCTTTCGGGCCAATCCGCAGCTATGTCTTAGCTGCCAATCCACCGAGTTTGGAACAGGGGTTTGTCGAACAGATTTCGCCTTTGTCTGTTGCGGTGGCGAATTGGTTTCGTGGCGAATTCGAAGGCAGGTCGATCGAGCGCGCGAACATAGCTGATCATGCTTCTTTTGAGTCAGGCATTATGGCCGCGGAGGTCTTGCGTAAGGGGGGCGGGCTTTTCCTATGGCCACACTCTGCAAATGCGGTGCACACCAATCTGCACTCGCCAGATGATGTCTTTGGCATCACGGTGGCGGCTCAGAGCACCGGTCGTTTTTGGGCAAAACCGTTGGGTGACAACAAAATCAATGTTGATCCCGCAACGATCCTTCCCAAGGCTCAGAAAGCCGCAGGCTATAGCGAAAGCCACCCTATACACGTGGTTCTTTATGCCGGGGCCCATGCCCTAAAACGAATGCCGTTACTCGACATTCGCAGTCATGAGGAAACGTGGGCCTTAGCCTTGCGCAGCCTTCAGTCGACCGATTTCGAGTTGACGATAAAACATAAGACAACCTGGGAATCACGGGATTGGATCCGAAGCTTGGCCCCCGACCCCACCGCTCTGAAATTCTCCGACTTGCACGCCAATGAGGTCAATCACCCAAACATGTTATTTTTATCGATATCAATGACATCAACCGCAATTCTTGAAGGGATTGCGCGGGGTATTCCTGGAATGGTGGTACGCGATATGCCTGTCACAGAAACTCCCTACTACGACCCACAGTGTATTCCGATAGTGCCGTCGCAAGACATCGCCACGCGAATTAAAGAGCTGAACTCTAAGGCTGCTTGGGAACGCTTGATTAAAATTCAAAGCCAATGGTTCATTCGTGAGACCAAGCCTGACCAGAACGTTGACTGTCGGGAATGCGCAACTGACCAGCCCGCAAAATTGGAGTGAGCAAGTTGTTGAATGGCGCGACAATATTGGTAACTGGCGGCACAGGCTCTTTCGGACACGCGTTTTGCCGATGGTGCTTGAGCGTTACAACCCGGGTATAGGTATCATTTTCTCGCACGACGAGATGAAGCAATGGGAGATGGCACGCGCTTCTCAGTCGTTCGTTATGGAGATGTCATGGGCTCTCGTGGATCGGTGATCCCGTTTTCATGTCCACCGCGGATAAGGGCTTGCTGCCAGTTACCGATAGCCGGATGGCCCGGAACGCATCAAGGATGGGCGCAGGGTCGCGGAGGATTTCAGCGACACCAGTGATGGAAACCCTGACTGGATGCCAGATGAACCAGCTTTAAGCATTCATCGCACGACGTCGCGAATTGGCCGGCGCTTTTGACGCTGCTTTTGCGGAATTGCCATTGCGTTTGCCGAGACGGCACCCGGTGCTCGGTCATCTTGGCGCATCTATGTCATCCTGCCAGCCAAACCTGCCAATCACCGCGCCGAAAGGACCGGCGCGGTGGTTTCCTTTCACTGCACTCGTTAGCTTGCCGACGACCACACGCCGACACTACCCGTGATCGCGCGCGCGCAGTTCTTCTTCAATGTCGGGATTGAGCGGGATCATTCGACCCTCGTCCAAAGCTTTCACAATACGTTTGCGTGCCAACATATAGTGACGTTCGTTGTTCTTCTTGATCATCGGAAATGCCATTTCGCGAAGCGACAACACAGGAGCCGCGCCGATGTAGTTTTTCGAGCGTGCAGATGCCTTAAGAAGATCGACCATTTCCTGTCGGGCCGCATGATTCAATCCAGCCGCAATCATTGCCTTTTGGTGCGCAATGAGGGTCGGATCCGTGGCCACCAGGTCTCCAATGGCTTCGCGCAATTTGGCGATGGAAAGAGCGTTGACCAATGCGTCAAAGCGCTCGAGCGAGAAAAACGCCTTTGACGCCGAAGCTGCGTCCAGCATTTGTCGCGAAAAGGCGCGCTCTCCGCGCCGCAACGTCACTTCTTTGTTCGACGATACCCTGTAGTCTGACCAAAAGGACTGAAATGCGTTTGTGTCCAACAAGGGTGTTTTGATCATGAAACAATACGATCCGAAGAAACCTCGGTTATTGCCAGACGCCGCAATGTCTCCAAAGACCTGCGTTCCCAGGTAGTCCTCCGGTGCATCGCGCCATTCAGATAAGAGCGTTGAATGCGAATAGATCGGAAACCACACGCTATCGTTCAAGAACAAGACCTGCTTGGGGCTAAGTCCAAGCTTTCCCATGAGCCAGACCCCGTCGCGATATCCACCAAAATCATAGCCGAAATTCGGACGCTCAACCACGCAATGCGATAACTCCTGAAATGACGACCGATCCGCCTCGCTCAGCGGCGTGTTGCTGATCACCAAAGGGGCAAAACCGCTCTCGACCAAATGCGCGCATGTCCGAAACACGGATGCCGCGACCCCACGAGGCTGATAGACAAGGAAAATCGCCAAGGTGTCGCTCGCCGCAAGCGAACCTTCGTAAACTTTGAGGTCTTGATCGCGCCGTGCATCGTAGCGCCGCTGCAAAAAGGGTTCGCTCACCGCTAACGGGATCGCTTGGGCATGCGTCTTTAGCCGGTCAAGTTCGCGCAGCAGCTTCCATTTTGGTATCATTCTTAAGTTATTTCTCTTTGCGCTTTGATGCGATCTTAGGCGCGCTAAGCATAGGAGGTCCACTGCCCTATGCCGACTTTCCGCGCAATCAGCAGGTTGTCCCAAATCTCCTGCGTCATCCGCAGGTCCACGCCCGCTTTTCTTTAAATCCGGTCCCGAAGTTGTCTCGAGAAAACGGATCAGCTTTGCGGAATACATGACGCTGCGGAGGGTATCCCAGCCCCTTAAGACTGTGCCGCTACATTTGTCTTTGGAGGGGAATTTGTAGTGGCGCAGAAACGGCATTTGGACACAGATATTGGAACTGCTGCGTGAGATTGAGGCGAAGCTGTCCACGGGCTTGCCGGAGCATCGCACCGCCGTCAGGGTCAAGGCCATACTCTTGCAGCAAGGTGTCGAAAGCCGGTATTTCGGCGAGCATCCTGTGGCGCATGCCCTTTGAAGAAAGGGTCAGGATTTTATCCCCGGTTTGGCATGCCGATGAAGAATGACACTGGTGCATCGAGCGCTCCAGGGCTCGATGCAATTACTAGCTCCGCTTTGCCAGAACGACCGATGTACGGACGAAGCGGTGCTATTGGTCGG
This sequence comes from Boseongicola sp., assembly GCA_013042105.1. Lineage (GTDB taxonomy): Bacteria > Pseudomonadota > Alphaproteobacteria > Rhodobacterales > Rhodobacteraceae > Boseongicola. Next base: position 3,351 of record JABDQU010000199.1, on the reverse strand, counting down.
AATTTTGCCGCGTAACGCTGGAAAATTGGGGCATGACTTGTTGCGCAAGGTCGACCAGGCAGCGAGACCTCACATGGCCTGACATTCATTTCCCGTTAAGCCCGCTTCTATGTGTATGGCTCAATCCTGTCGGCAGATAACGCATAACCAATCTCGGCCAACTGAGTCCTCATAGAAGACGTCCCGAACATCCCGATAACATTTACCGGCTCATAAAGGCCTTTGCTCTCGTAAGGCTTTTCTGTGGTTACAAACACCAATTGGTTTGCCGGAGGTGGCGGGACATGAACACAGGCGCCCACGAACGGGACCAGTATGAACGCTGACACACCCGTTCCGCTGTATTCAATTGGAACAATGAAACCCGGAAGACGCACAATCTGCCCATTCCAATCCGTCCTTACGCCGGATGATTGAGGTTGTTGGCTTGCGAGGGACTGCTCGTCGTGCGGGATCAATCCGCGAAGGACATTGGGTACAAACGCCTGACCTTCCGGAAGAAGGTCTTCCCATTCAAGATCAACGAAAGCTTCTGCCAAAGCAGTATTCGGCAAGACTGACGCTGCGGTGATTGCAAGCAACAAGTTCCGACGTGTTAGCGGACCATTCACCACTCATAGATTTCCATGTTGTCAGCGGTAAGGGCGTAGCCCGTTTCAGCAATCTCGGTGGACATTAACTGGGTACTCATACGTCCTTCCACCCACACGGGATCCCAAAGGTTGTCACTGGGCCATGGATCAACGGTGCGCACCAATACCAACTGATTTGGAGGCGGAGGCGGCGTGTGGATGCAAGCCCCGACATAGGGGACAAGCACAAACTCCGTAACGCCATCCGAGCCAAGCTCAAGCGGAATGATAAAGCCCGGCATGCGTATGTAGGCCCCATGAAGCTCAGAGTTCAGCTTGGTCGCATTGGCATCATAGATCGGGTTCCACGTGTCGTTCACCTCGTCGAGATCACCTTCGCCGATGATCTCGGCGTAAGGCACGCCCGGCGGGATGAGATCATCCCAGGATATTTCCCGTGGTGTTGCGGCAAATCCGATCCGGGGGAGAGCGGTGCCGGCGAGACCAAGCGCCAATATGTTTCTTCGACTGATACGTGTCATGACCGCACTGTCATACCATCTGCCAGTGACAGACGGTAGGCCCGGAGGGCTGGAATCATGCTCACAATTGCGCCAGCAGCGATGACTGTCAGCAGCACCAAGATTTCCCTCAACGCTGGCGGATCAATCGGTAAAAAGAGACCAAAAGCACTGTCGATCAACGGTTGGGCAATGAATAGCCCGACATAAAGCAGACCGAGACCCAAGATGGCCCCCGCCGCCGCCGTCAGGATCGCTTCGAGAATAAGAAGTCCAAGGATCGCAACCGGACTTGCCCCCATCGCCCGGAAAATTGCCATCTCGCGACGACGTTCGTTCAGGCTGGAAAAGATCGTTGCCATCATGCCGATAAGAGCTGTCACAACAACCAATACCGAAACAGCCAGCAATGCCGTCTCGGCGATGCCGACAATCCCCCAGAGCTCCTGCAATGCGACTCCGGGCAATATGGCCAGCAGCGGTTCTTCAGGATACTCATTGATAGCCCTTTGCAGCGCGAAGGTCTGAAGCGGGCTTTCGACGCCAATCAAGGCTGCGGTGATTGCTTTTGGTGTCAGGTCCATCTGCCGGATCTGGTCCACTGGTGTGGTTTGCCCGGGGATTTTTGCACCGCGTTGCCAGTCAACATGGACCGCCTCGATTGCTTCCATAGACACGATCACGGTGCGATCCACTGGCGTGCCTGTCTTCTCGAGAATACCCGACACGCGGAAAGGTTGATCTTTGTGTTCGGTGAATGACGCCAGGCCATGGGCCACAACAATCGGATCGCCGACACTGTAATTCAGGCTTTGCGCGACATCATGGCCGATCACCGTGTCGAAGAGATCGTCCATTGTGACGCCTTCGTCGAAGGCAAGCCTGCGGCCCTGGCGGTATTTGTAGTGCTCAAAGAAACCTGACGTGGTTCCCATGACGCGGAACTGTCGGTGGCTGTCGCCGAGAGAAATGGGAACGATCCAGTCAATTTCGGGACGGCTGGAGAGATCCTGATAGCTCTCCCAAGTCACATTATTGGTCGCATTCCCAATGCGAAACACCGAATAGAGCAAAAGCTGAACCGACCCTGATCGTGCTCCGACGATCAGGTCCGTGCCTGAAATCGTATCGGCAAAACTTGCCTTTGCACCGGTTCGCACCTTCTCGACGCCCAAAAACAACGCAACCGAGAGCCCGATCGCAAGCACGGTCATGCCCACAGTCAGAGCCCGCGCCATGAGTGAGGCCGCCGCCAGTCGCAAAATCATGCCGCCTGCCTTTCGACAGTCACGATATCGGGCATTCTGACCACGCGATCAAACCTGTCGGCAAGCCGTGGATCGTGGCTCACCATAAGAAGCGTCGAGCCTTGCGCACGCACCTGATCGAACATGAGGTCCAGAAAACTCGACTGTGCAGTTTCATCCAATGAAGATGTTGGTTCATCCGCAATCAGAATGGGTGGCTGCCCAATGAGCGCGCGCGCGACCGCAACGCGCTGTTGCTGGCCGACGCTGAGCGTTGCTGCCTTGGCCCCCGTCACACCTTTTGGCAAACCCAACGCAAGGCAAAGCGCCTCAGCTTCACGCCTGGGGTCAGAGCAACGGCTTTTTCGATCCGGCGCAAACCGGAGAGGGAGCAATATGTTGTCGGCAACCGAGCCAAAGGGCAGAAGGTTGAATTGCTGAAAGATGACGCCGATCTGCTCGGCCCGGAACCTGTCGCGCGACCCGCCAGTGAGGGACTTCAAGTCGGTGCCACCAACCGAAACTGTCCCGGCATCCGCAAGAACTGTGCCACAGATCAGTGAGAGTAACGTTGACTTTCCCGAGCCACTTTCCCCCAGAAGCAGAACAGACTCTCCTGCCTGCACAGTGAAGTCAGCGACTGCGATCGAAAAAGACGCCCTGCCCGGCCAGCGAAAGCGAACATCTTTAAGATTTATGATGCTGTCGGCACCCAAGCTCAGAACATACCGCGCAAATCTAGCGTTGGTTCGTCGCGCTCAACTTCGAACGCCTGAGCGCCCGCCGCGGACACAATCTGCACTTCCAACGCACGGGCATTCTCGAATGCATCGAAATAAGCAAATGTGATCTCGGAGAGCGCATCGGTATTGCGACAGTTCAAAGCATACTCGGCATGAAACTCGGTGTGACCTGCTTCATCAGCATGGTCTTCATCATGGTCATGCGCGTCGTCATGTCCGTCTGCGTGCGCTTCGCCGTGGTCATGGTCGTCCCCATGATCTTCATGCC
>JABDQU010000191.1 GCA_013042105.1 Boseongicola sp. | reverse complement strand
AGCACCGCCTGATGATGGCCCAAACCCTTGAGGCGGTCCGCTCGTTTGAGGATGGCGTCCTCACCGATATCCGCGAAGGCGACGTCGGCGCGATCCTCGGCTGGGGCTTTGCTCCGTGGTCCGGCGGTCCCTTCTCATGGCTCGACATGATCGGCGCCGCCAAGGCTGTCGAGATTTGCGACGGCCTGACCGAAACCCATGGCGACCGGTTCAAAACCCCCGCCCTTTTGCGTGACCTCGCAGAAACCGGCGACACCTTCTACGGACGCTATGGGGGCGGAGCGGCTGCAAAAGCCGCCTAACCCGCTCTAAATGCACACGAAAACGAAAGGCCGGTCCTCACCCAAGGATCGGCCTTTTGCGGTTGGGATAATATCGCTTGATCCGAATCATGAATGCTCCTAATGGGGCGATGTCGCGAAGGTCTTGTGCAGGAGAGATCGGTCACCGCCGGCGCCGAAGGAGCAACCCCCCGGAAACTCTCAGGCAAATGAACTGCACGTTGGACTGACAATCTGGAAAGTGGCCTGGCACATCAGGCCCACCGACGGAGAAAGCAAAGCCCGAGGCTTTAGCGTAAACTCTCAGGTTCAGGGACAGAGGGGATCGCCGGTGCGGACAACCGCATCAGATCTGGATCTGTCTTGGGGGAACCCTGATGAAGAAAATTGCTGTAATCGGCGCCGGTGTCACCGGCGTAACCACCGCCTATGCACTCATGAACCGGGGCTTTGACGTCACCGTGTTCGACCAGAACCGTTACGCGGCAATGGACACATCCTTCGCAAACGGGGGCCAGCTCTCGGCCTCCAACGCCGAAGTCTGGAACCGATGGTCCACGGTTTTCAAAGGCATGAAGTGGATGTTCGAGCGCGGCGCACCGCTTCTCGTTAACCCAAAGCCAAGCTGGCACAAGTATTCATGGATGGCCGAATTCGTCGCGAACATCCCGCACTACCGCCAGAACACAATCGACACTGTGCGCCTCGCAATCACCGCGAGAGAGCATTTGAAAGCGACCGCCGCAAAAGAAGGCTTCGCCTTCGACGTCGAAGAGCGCGGCATCCTCCACATCTACAACACCAAAAAAGAATACGATCACGCCACGGACGTGAATGCCCTTCTCGCAGAAGGCGGGCTGACACGCGAAGCGGTGACCCCGGAAGACATCAAAAAACTCGAACCCGCAGTCCAGGGCAACTTCTATGGTGGATACTACACGGCCTCTGATGCGACCGGCGACATTCACCTCTATTCCCGTGGTCTTTCAGAGGCTTGCCGCAAAAAGGGCGTCGCGTTTGAATTCAACGCCGACGTGACCGCCATCACCCCGCGCGGCAGCAAGCACATCGTGACATGGAAACACGGCAAATCCGAAATGCGCGACGCCGAATTCGACGGCCTGGTCGTCTGCGCAGGTGTTGGCAGCCGAAAGTTTGGCAAAATCCTTGGCGACCGCATCAACGTCTATCCTGTCAAAGGTTACTCGATCACTGTGAAACTGGACGACGAAACCAGCCAGGCCGCCGCCCCATGGATGAGCCTTCTGGACGACGAAGCCAAAGTCGTGACCAGCCGCCTTGGCAAGGACCGCTTCCGAGTCGCCGGAACGGCTGAATTCAACGGCTATAACTGGGACATCCGCGACGACCGCGTGCGCCCGCTCGTCAAATGGGTCGAAGAGTTCTTCCCTGATGTCGTTACCGAACATGCCGTGCCATGGGCCGGCCTTCGGCCCATGATGCCGAATATGGTCCCCGTCGTAAAAGGCGGCAAACGCCCGGGCGTCTACTACAACACCGGCCACGGCCACCTCGGCTGGACACTCTCCGCCGCAACCGCCGAGGTCATTGGGGACAAGGTGCTTGCCGACTATCCTCAATAGGATCCCTCGCCATGCTAGGCGTCAAAAAAACAAAATGGGCCGCCCCCAAAAGGACGGCCTTTCAATCGCGATAAAATCCCCGCGCAGAGCCAGTCTTCGGCCATTTGCCGTCATTGGTGCAATATGCAGCGAACGACCACTCCTAACCCGCAGTGACGCTCGCTGAATACGGCACGAATGTCAGACCCTGGAAGTCAGGCCGAAGAAACTCCAGAACATCGACAGGCACTTCAGTCTCGAACAATCCATCCCGTTTCTCAAAAGCGGACATCAATAAAAACCATAAACCGGCGACTGCATCATCCAGCTATTGACCCTCGGCCTCTGCCAGAGCTGACACCGCATTCTTGAAGGCTTCAATGAAGGTGCGCCCGTCAACATCATGTGCAAGTGGAGCGAAAACGATGTTCTGAAGTCCAAGCGCCGATGTGGTATCAAACGCGGCCGCAGGCGGTTCTGCCTCCCAAATCAGGATTTGCGCCCCTGTTTGTTCAGTGAGTTGCCGAAGGTCGTCAATCTGCGCGCGCTCCGGCCTCTCTCCGGCCTCCCATTCCAGCGACCTCAGTGAAAGGCCGTAACGGCGCGCAAAGTATTGGTAGCGAGGGTGAGTTGCGATCATCGTGACCCCCTTAAGACCCTCCAATGCGATGCGGGCGTCGGCATCCAACGTTTCAAGCTCGGCCTTAAGCGTTGCCAGCCGGTTCGCAACCTCATCTGCCTCGACAAGCCCTTTTGCCGTGATCGCCGCCGCAACGGCTTCAGCCTGCGCAATCGCAAGGAGCGGATCAAGCCAGGTATAGGATGCCAGCCCTTCATGGGAGTGCTCTCCACCGTCCCCGTGGCTGTGGGTGATGCTCTTCGTAACGATGAACTGATCTTCGATCAAAGCCGTTGTGTTGACCAGCCTGGACCGTGGCAGCGACACCCGATCGACCCAGGTTGCAAAGCCTGCCCCGTTCAAGAGGATCAGATCGGCGGACTGGATCATGGTGATGTCGGAAATGGACGGGCGCCAGAAAGACGGGTCAACGTCCTTTGGAACCGGAAATACGACATCTGCCGCATCGCTCAACAAGCGTTCAGCAAAGTATTGCAATGGATAATTCACGGCAACGACGCTGGGGCGATCCTGCGCGATGGCAGTGTTGGACGCAAAAAGCATCAGCCAAAAGGCAAGCAAAACTCGGAAAACGCGCATTACACTTAACTCTGACAATTCCGGGCAATATCGTCCGGTGTTACGATCCAATAGTTGTCGTGGGAGCCTGTATCGACTTCAATCACCAGACCACCCGAATGATCCACGCTGTCCAGCGGAATGGACAAGGTGCCATCTTCGCCTATCGCCAGCGTGCTGAGCAAAGCATTCTCGCCATCAAGGACGCGCACCTCCGCCAGCTGAACCGCCTTACCGTTAGAGAACTTGGCCTCGACCAGCACCGCCTCACAGTCAACCGAAGCAAAGACCGTGAGTTGGTGTGCCGCCGCTCCAAACGGAGCAGCGACTAGAACGCTCGCCAAGACGACGGCGCGGATCACTGTCCTGTCCATTCTTCAAAGTGAACCCAAATCACCGCACCCAGCTCGACGGCCTTGTCTTCACCGTCCTGCGGCAGGGTGTAGTCAGCCGTGCTAAGAGCTGCAAAACCCCACCAGCCATCAGAGGGAGGTGCATAGGTGAAGACGCCATCTGCATCCGCCTTGACCGTCTGCGTGATCATAAGCTCATCCGGTGCCGTGGCCGCGGCATCTTCGTTAAAGAACTCGACCTCGACTTCAGCGTAAGGAACGGCCACGCCATCCATCTTGACGATCCCCTGAAAAACGTTGTGCTCCCACAGGCCAAAAGGCTTGGACAGCGGCACGATTTCAGTCTTCAGGCCCAGTTCAGTATCCCAGCCCTCGTCATCGCCATAGGCGGTCACATAGGTCTTGGTGTAGTGGATGATGAAGGCATCTTCTGCTGGCTCCCAATAGGGCTGTGGTTCCATCGAAAAGATATAGGTGCCGGGGCGATCAAGCGGATAGTCGAGCGTATAGCCCTGATCTTCCATGACCGTCGCATCCTGCAATTCGCCCAGAAGGTCCGTGGTGGTGCCTTCATGGGTGACAGAAAAAGAGACCGGAGTGTCCAGCATCATTCCGTCCAATTCGAACGGGTGCGAGAACGACATGGTCAGAGCAACGCTTCGCCCATCGGCCTGACTGATCATTGGATCGTTGGGTATGATCATCCCATAATGCGCGAACGCTGGCGTTGTTGCGATAAATGCTGCGACGGAAATGGTAAGAATACGGCGTTTCATGAAACCTCCTGTTATTTATGAACCCAGAGCAAGCAACCATCCCACCCAGCTCTCGGCGTTTCGCGACACGATGGTCACGCAAATTCCAGCAATAACTGCTGATAATAAAAGTAATGTGATTGTTTCGGCTGACAACAACTGCATGACCATCCCGCGGCGCGCGCCAAGTTTGACGGCGGTGGCCATTTCTCGTGCGCGCAGCCGGTAACTGAGGAAAACGGCCAGCCCGATCGCCGCAATCGCCGCCACTGCGATGATCGTGGTCACCACATCCAAAAGCGCCTTGATCCGGAAAATCCTGTCTACAAGGCCTTGGATCACTCTGGCCGGTTCAATAAGCTGAGTCGGGTTCTCACTGTCGAGATACCGCCCCTTCAGGATGGTGGCCGAGCGCGTGTCATTGGGCACCACAACCACAGCTGAAGTTGGAAAGTCGTCCTGGCTACCGTGGAAATGGAAGCTTTCGATATTCTCGTCCGTGATCCGTTGGTATTGCACGACAGCGGCATTTGAGACCGCCGCACTGCCTGCTGCCACTTCTGCCGCTGTCACCACGTCTTCATGCCCGTGCCCGATGCCTTGTATGACCCAGGCCGTTTTTATGTCGACAAAGACCGCCTGATCGTCTGGCGAATTGGTTGGGGCAAGAACACCGACGATGGGCATCTCCAGGGGATAAACACCATCCAGATCAAAGAGGTTTTCAGGCGACGAAACAAGCGTGTCACCCACGCCTTTGCCAAGCGTTTCGGCAACATCTGCGCCAATCACAGCGTCGCCCAAAACAGAAAGACCGCGCCCATCTGACAGGGTCAATTCGCGAAAATCGAAATAGTCCAGCGTCGTCCCAACAATCCGAAACCCGCTCGACGAAAACGCGGCATGCACCGGGATTGGCATCGCCAGGCCGCTATCCCAGATCGCTTCGACCTCACGCATCGGCACCGGGTCAGGCCTTTCGTCCGAAAAGTAAAGGGCAGCCATCGTCAGATCCAGTTGCGACCCCCGACTGCCCAACAAAAGTGGCGTCGCATCGCCGCGCGAGACCAACGCGCGTTCACTGGTCGACAGCAGGATTTGCGTGGCGATAGGGACAAACAGGATAAGGGCCGCCACCAGTGTCAGGACCAGACTGCGCCCCCAATGATACCGCATATAGGCAACTGCAAGGTAAAGAGCGTTCATGCGTCCGCTTCCTCGCGAAACTGCGCGAAATCCAGCACGCGTTCGAACCGTGGCAGCAATTCATGATCATGCGTCACGGCCAGAACCGCAGCACCCGCCTGTGAGGCCTGCTCAAAAAGCAGGTCAAGAATGCGCGCCTTGCTTTCCGGGTCCAGATTGCCGGTGGCTTCGTCCGACAGGATCAGTTTCGGCTGCGTCACCAGTGCCCGGCAGATCGCAACGCGCTGTTGCTCGCCCTGACTGAGCGCCGAAGGATGCCTGTCCAGCTTGTCGCCAATACCGCAGGATACGGCCAGCGCCTCGGCCCTCTCCCTTGCCTCTGCAGTCAAAGTCAGGGCTGGTGTGATCCTGTAAGGATAGAGGATATTCTGGCGCGCCGAGAGATAATCCAGCAGCGCAAAATCCTGAAAGACAAAGCCTATTGTGCTTGCCCGGAAACGCCGCCTTTGCGCATCCGAAAGCGTGGCCACATTGGTGCCAGCCACGTCAATCAGGCCTGTCTCCGGAGTCAGAATGCCGGCAATCAGATTCAAAAGCGTGGTCTTGCCGCTGCCACTTGGACCAACAATGGCCACACGTTCTTGATTTTGCAGAACAAATTCTGGCACACGAAGGCGAAAACCCGTCCCTCCGTAGCGGAAAGTGACGTCTCTAGCAGTGATCATCAGTTCACTTGCGGAGCAAGGAACGTTTCACCTGCTGTGTCCCGGTTGACCTCTAACAGCTCGAAATCGGCGATCCGCCAAGCCCCTTCGATCGGAGAAACCGAGAGGTCTGCGCTATACGTATTCCCCCGGACATGGAGGTGTTCCGCATGTCCAACCGTTCCGATCACCTGCCATGACGCATTTATCGCAAGCGTCGCGCCATCACGCTCTACTCGCGTGTCCAAAAGCTTGATCTCGTGGATCGTCTGATCCGCCTCGTCCAGACCGCCGCCCGCCATCGCACCAACCCGTTCAAGGTAAAGATACTCCAACGCATCACCGTGTGTAACGCTGGCGAGCGTGTCGTAGATGACATCCTCTTGGGTCTCACCAAAGGCATCATAGACAACCAGCAGCAACGCCGGAGTCAAACGCCAAAACTCGGCGCGCGCGTCTTCGATTGTCATGGGTTCAAGCCCGGGTGCTACGAACTCATCAGTCTCCGACACGTCAACCTTTAGAGGCGAAAAAACCCAAGCCGCCACGCCGATAGCACAGACGAAAGCAATGCAAGTGAGAATGGTTATTCTGTTCATCTAAGAAGGTTTTCCAGTGAAAGAGCCGTGATCGGCTTCAACTTGTTACAGTCCTATACGGACTGCAAGAGCGATGAATGACAATCGCGTCATCCCGCGCAGAACGACGAACGCCCGAGCGCGAAAGGCGCACTCGTTTCCAACAAAGCGGACTGTGAGACGGCGGCAGCGTCTTGCAGGACAGTCCCATCACCCCGCCACTCAACCCAACAAAAAAGGCCGCCCATACGGACGGCCTTTTCAATCTCAACACGAAAGTGCCGAATTAGTTCTGAGCGTAATATTCGATAACCAGATTTGGTTCCATCTGAACCGGATACGGCACATCGCCAAGACCCGGAGTGCGCACAAACGACGCTGTCATCTTCGAGTGGTCTACTTCCAGGTAATCCGGAACGTCACGCTCGGGCAGGCCAGCGGCTTCAAGAACCAGAGCCATCTGCTTGGACTTCTCGCGAACCTCAACCACATCGCCTTCTTTGACGCGGTAGGATGGGATGTTCACTTTCTTGCCGTTCACTGTCACGTGGCCGTGGTTCACGAACTGACGTGCAGCGAAAACAGTCGGCACGAACTTCGCGCGGTAAACAACAGCGTCCAGACGACGCTCGAGAAGACCGATGAGGTTCTCGCCTGTGTCACCCTTCACACGAGCAGCTTCCACGTAAATACGCTTGAACTGCTTTTCCGTCAGGTCACCATAATAGCCCTTAAGCTTCTGCTTGGCGCGAAGCTGCAGACCAAAGTCAGACAGCTTGCCCTTACGGCGCTGACCGTGCTGGCCGGGGCCGTATTCGCGGCGGTTAACGGGGGATTTCGGACGACCCCAGATGTTTTCACCCATCCGGCGGTCAATTTTGTACTTGGCAGACGTGCGTTTGGTCACGGCTGATCTCCTTCTTAGAGCGTCCCCATCGCGGGAACTATGAAGGGCGTTGTCCTCTGGCATTTAAGCCTGACAGGGATCCTCTTGCGAGGGCCACCAACACCAATGAAGCCCGGCGTATAGGCCCGCACCTCACCCCTGTCAACACGTTAGAAATAACGGCCTTGCTCAGAATGGCCAGGCGATCTGAAACGTCCCCACAAGCTGCCCCTCAGGCTGTGCTTCGAACTCCTCGCCAAGCCACGCCACACCGTAAAACACATCCCAGGGATCAGCCCGGTAATGCGCCCCGACACGCACCCGTTTGCGCACTGGCGTCAGCTCGTAACCAAGGCTCTCGGGCAGATAGATGCTGTCCACCACCCGCGCCACATCCGCGCCAACGACTAAGCTGAACCCCTCACCGGCCCCAAGCCCCACCGGCACGCGGTGCCCCGTCGTCACCGCCCGCACCATCTGATCTCCGCGCCCCAAAGCGCCAAACGTCACATCAAACCCGGCACGCAGGAAATCCTCAGACCCGACCTGCGCCTCAACAAACGGCCTCACCCGCGCCGGGCCAACGTCCCAGACCCGCGCAACCTCGCCACTGAAATCGAGCCGCGCTGTGTTCTCTATCTGGAAATCGTCCAACTCCGGCACCGTAAACCCCAGCAGCTTGTGCAACTCCCGCTGCAGACCAAGCTTCCCCGTTTGCGGCCCCACAACCACCAGATCAACGCCGCCCCGCACCTCGAAATCCCGAGGCGTCGCATAAGAATGCACTCCAAACGCCAAAACCCCGGCGTGACGGCGATCACTAAGATCAGGCGCTTCCAGATCTGCAGGCGTCAGAATGTCCGTGCGAAACCGAAACTCCAGCATCTCGCCAAACCGCGAAGGCGCCACCCCCGACCACGCGGGCCCGTAAAACGTCCCAAACTGCACCGAAGAACTCTGCCAGCGATCCAGAAACTCTCCAATCGAGTCGTTCGAAATCGCCAAAGACCAGCCCAACCGCTCGCACGCGTTCGCCGCACCGACCCCAAGCCCGAAAACCAAGGCCGCCAATCCACTGATCTGCCAGAAACCCACAGCGCTCTCCCACCTGTTCGCACCTGTTGAATCACGCCAACACCAACCCATCAACCCCAACGACCCCCCGAAAGCCCCATGCCGCCCGCGCGATCCATCGCCAAGCTACCGCGCAAAGGAGACCACAATGCCAAAAACCCTCACCCGCGTCGCAACCTTACTCGTGGCCATCACGGCCCTCTCAGGCTGCGTCCCCGTCGCCGTTGGTGCCGTCGGCGCAGTGGCCATCGACAGCGCCTCCGAAGACCGCGGCCGAGACCTGTTCTAAGCCCTCAAAGCAGGATCGCCAGAACCGACGCCAC
>JABDQU010000184.1 GCA_013042105.1 Boseongicola sp. | reverse complement strand
AATGGTCGAAGTCATCATCGATCCCCTGCGCCTTGAGGCCTACAACGTCACCGCGGGCGAGCTGATCTCGGTTGTCACCAACAACAACCAACTGATCGCCGCCGGTGAAGTCGAAAGCGCCACCGGTGCCTTCGCGGTCAAAATCCCATCCTCCTTCGACGACCAGCGGGACATCTACAACCTGCCCGTGAAAGTCGAAGGCGACCGCGTCATCACGCTTGGCGACCTCGCCGAAATTCGCCTGACGTTTGAGGACCGTGCCGGAACCGCACGCTTCAACGGTGAAAACACCGTCGCTCTGCAAGTGGTGAAGCGCAAAGGCTTCAACATCATGGACACGGTTGCCCTCGTCAAAGCTGAAGTCGATGAGGCCCGCGACGCATGGCCCCCCGAACTTCAGGAAGCCATCGACGTCGGCACGTCCAACGACCAGTCGCGTCAGGTGCAATCGATGGTCAGCCAGCTCGAAGGCTCGGTCCTGACAGCCATCGCGCTGGTGATGATCGTCGTCCTTGCGGCCCTCGGCTCGCGCTCCGCCCTTCTCGTCGGCTTCGCGATCCCGACATCTTTCCTTTTGTGCTTTGCCTTCCTCGCAATCATGGAAGTCACCGTCTCGAACATCGTCATGTTCGGCCTGATCCTCGCGGTCGGAATGCTCGTCGACGGCGCCATCGTTGTCGTGGAATATGCCGATAAACGCATTCAGGAAGGCGCTGGCCCCATGCACGCTTTCGTCGAAGCGGCAAAACGCATGTTCTGGCCCATCGTGTCGTCCACCGCGACAACGCTCTGCGCGTTCCTGCCAATGCTGTTTTGGCCCGGCGTTCCGGGGCAATTCATGGGCATGCTGCCCGTCACGCTGATTTTCGTGCTGACGGCCTCACTTGTTGTCGCTCTCATCTACCTGCCCGTCATGGGCGGCGTCGCAGGCCGCATGACCCGCACCTTCGAACGCTCTTCCGAAGCGTTGAAACGCTCAGCCCCATGGTGGGTGCGCGCCCTTCTTGTGCCACCATCGCTCTATCTGATGTTCCTTGCGGCGATGCAGGTTTTGAACCCGGAATACCTCCTCGGGACAGGCACGGGTATGGGTGGGTCAATTTTCGGCGCGCTTCTCTTTGTGGTTGGCGCGATGCTGTCCTCGATCACGCTTGGTGCTGCCAAACTCGAACCCCGCGAAAAACCCATCAACGCAGGTTACCGCCGCTCGCCCTTTGGCCTCTTCATCAAATTCATCGCCGGTAACCCGGTCATGCCGATCGTTTCCGTGGTCGCCATCGGCTTCTTCGTCGTATCGGTGTTCGGCTATTTCGGAGCCAACAACAACGGCGTGGAATTCTTCGTTGAAAGCGAGCCCGAGCAGGCCATCGTCTATGTCCGCGCGCGGGGCAACCTCGGCATTGTCGAAAAAGATGAACTGGTGAGCCAGGTCGAAGATGTGATCCTCGACACAAACGGCATCGACAGCGCGTTCGCCTTCGCTGGTGCCGGTGGCCTCAACGCCAACACCGGCGGCGCAGCAGGCCCCTCCGACACCATCGGCCAAGTCCAGATCGAACTCATCCCATGGGAGCGGCGCGGCGACTACGCCGACACCCACGACGTCACAATCGAAGAACTCGATGGCGATGTGGTTCTGGCCGACTTGCAAGCCCGTCTTGACCAGATCCCCGGGATCCGTGTCGAGATCCTAAACCTCAGCCGCGGCCCAGCGTCAGGCAAACCTGTGCACCTGCGCCTGAAACTCGACGACTGGGACCAGCTTCTGGCCACCACCGCAATGGTGCGATCACACTTTGAGCAAACCCCGGGTCTTGTCGATGTCGAAGACAACCTGCCTCTGCCCGGCATTGACTGGCAAATTAACGTCGATGTCGAAAAGGCCGGGCGATACGGCGCGAATGTCGCAACCGTGGGCGGAATGGTTCAGCTTGTCACGCGCGGCGTGCTTCTGGACACAATGCGGGTGGACAGCTCGGACGAGGAAGTCGACATCCGCGTTCGTCTGCCCGAAGAAGATCGGGTCCTGTCGACGCTCGACACCCTCAAGGTGCGCACCGCAGACGGCCTTGTGCCCCTGTCAAACTTCATTACGCGCGAACCCGTGGCGCAGCTCGCCCAGATCAACCGGATCGACCAGAAACGCTACTTCGATGTGAAAGCAGACGTGGCCCCCGGTCTGGTGACACTGACCGACAGCAACGATGTCGATATCGCTGTTGCTCGCGAGATCACGTCCCCGGACGGTGAAGTGACCTACGAATTGGTCACGCTGCTGAATGACGCCACACGCGCTGACTATGCTGACCTTTTATCCAGCGAAACCCTGACCCCAAGACCCATCAACGCGAACGAACGCATCGCAGTGCTGACCGAGTGGATCGAAACCGAAAATCCCCTGCCCGCTGAAGTGGAATGGGAATGGACCGGCGATCAGGAAGATCAGACCGAAAGTGCCGCCTTCCTTCAAGTCGGCTTTTCGGCAGCCCTTGGCCTGATGTTCATTATTCTTCTGGCGCAGTTCAACTCGTTCTACAACGCAACCCTCGTGCTTCTGGCGGTGGTCCTGTCGACCACTGGCGTATTGATCGGCATGCTGGTCATGGATCAGCCGTTTTCGATCATCATGACGGGAACGGGAATTGTGGCTCTGGCCGGAATTGTGGTGAACAACAACATTGTTCTGATCGACACCTATCAGGAATATTCGCAGTATATGCCGCGGATCGAGGCAATCGTGCGAACGGCAGAAGCACGCATTCGCCCTGTGTTACTGACAACGATCACGACAATGGCGGGCCTCGCACCCATGATGTTCGGACTCAGTCTCGATTTCATCGGTGGCGGCTATTCGGTGGACAGCCCAACGGCACTTTGGTGGAAGCAACTCGCGACTGCGGTGGTGTTTGGTCTCGGACTGGCCACGGTGCTGACACTGATCTTCACCCCTTCGATGCTGGCGCTGCGCGTCTGGTTCTGGACCGGCGCTTATCGCTCGTTCAACACATTGCGCGCCCTCAGCCACGGCTCGGGATCAAAGTCTGCCCGAGATCAGGCGCTGCGGAAAGCCGCCAAGCAAGTGAAGAACCCCGAGATCATCTGGGACGTTTCGGTTGACCCCTCGGCCCCTCGCACGGCCGGTGGCGCCGATCTGAAAGCGGCTGAGTAAGGTTCCCCGTTGCGCCGCGTTAATACGCGCCGCGGTAAGCGAGGGGTTTCACCCCTCGCGCTCCCCAAGGTATTTTTTAAAGGGTGAAAGGGGCAGCGCGCGCACCGTTCGCCTTCTGTAAAGACAAGTGTGCCACCGTGCCAGATCGCGGCCGTTGCGGAATTGGTGTGCAGACCGCGCGACGGAAAAACACCGACGCAATACCGACAAAATACCGACGTGATACCGACGTTGTGGATAACTGAAATTTTATTCGTGATGTCAGACTGATACCCGGCGACCTTCAGAGTTCAGATGAAATCTGAGACAATTCTGCCGCCCGCTGCCTTAATCGCCGGTTAACTCGCCCGCGCGGCACGCTCAGGCCGCGCGATCCTCTTCGGCTGCCTGACGGTTCCAAAGCGCCGCGTACCGGCCCTCGCGCGCTAGCAATTCATCATGCGTGCCTTCCTCGGCTATCACTCCGTTTTCCAGAACGACAATCTGGTCCGCATGCGCAATCGTAGATAGCCGGTGGGCGATCGTCAGCACTGTGCGCCCCTCGCCCATGGCTTTCAACTCGTGCTGAATTTCAGCTTCGGTTTCCGTATCCAGCGCCGAGGTCGCCTCGTCCAGAAGCAGGATCGGCGGGTTTTTCAAGAGCGTGCGTGCAATGCCGACCCTCTGCTTTTCGCCTCCGGACAGCTTCAGACCGCGCTCCCCGACTGCCGTGTCATACCCTTCGGGCAAACTGCTGATGAAGTCATGGATTTTCGCCGCTTTGGCCGCTTCGATAATCTCCTTGCGCGTCGCCTCCGGTCGCCCATACGCGATATTGTAAAATACGGAGTCGTTGAACAGCACAGTGTCCTGAGGCACTACCCCCACCTGCGCATGCAGGGAGTCTTGCGTGACGTCGCGCAAATCCTGCCCATCAATCCTGAGCGCACCGCCGTCCACGTCGTAAAACCGGAACAACAAACGCCCTACGGTCGACTTACCCGACCCCGACGGTCCGACAATTGCGACCGTCTTGCCCGCAGGTACCGTCAGCGAAACACCCTTCAAAATCGGGCGCGCGGCGTCATAGCCAAACAGCACATCGTCCAGCACAACCTCGCCGCCGTTCACCTCGATCTCCTTGGCATCCGGCTTATCCACGACGTCGGCAGGTTGCTCCAAAAGGTCGAACATCTCGCCCATGTCCACAAGACTTTGGCGGATTTCCCGATAGACCGTGCCAAGGAAGTTCAAAGGCATGGTAATCTGGATCATATAGGCGTTCACCATGACGAAATCGCCTACCGTCAGCGTGCCGTCCTGCACCCCCATCGCAGCCATGACCATAACGATGATCAGACCGGCCGTGATCAGCAAGGACTGGCCAAAGTTCAAGAACGCCAGCGAATAGGATGTCTTAAGTGCCGCTTTCTCATACCCCGCCATCGCGACGTCATAGCGCTCGGCTTCGCGCCGTTCGGCCCCGAAGTATTTCACCGTTTCAAAGTTCAAAAGACTGTCGATCGCCTTTTGGTTGGCATCGGTATCCTGATCGTTCATCTCTTTGCGGATCTGCACGCGCCACTCGGTCACTTTGAATGTAAACCAGATGTAAATCGCGATTGTGACGGCAATCACAGCCACATAGGAGAAGTCGAAAACCACCGCCAGAACAACCG
>JABDQU010000182.1 GCA_013042105.1 Boseongicola sp. | reverse complement strand
GCGAACCGGGTGATCTTTATGGATGCCGGGCAGATCGTCGAGCAGAACGAGCCTGAGGCCTTCTTCAACAATCCGCAGTCGGATCGCACGAAGTTGTTCCTGAGCCAGATTCTGGGACACTAAATCTGGCGCTGCGCGCGTGGCGTGGCGGGTATTTGGATATTTAAGCCAAAAAGAAAGGCCGGGCGACTGTCCGGCCTTTATCTATTCAGGGAAGGAGGTCGCGGGGGACGGTGAAGTCTGTGACCTGACCGGTCGCCCAGTCGAGTTCAGACCAGTCAGGGGCGTCGAACGTGATGATTGCCGTCGCGCAGGTCGGGTAATCGTGGAAGCGCGGATGCGGGTGTGGCGCGCTGGTGATCCGTTTGGCGAAATCAGCGATACCGGGGTTGTGGCAGATGACCATCAGGCTTGGGGCGCTCTGGGTGCGCAAAACGCCGAAGATTGTTTGAGCACTGGCCAGGTAGAGGGCCGGGTTGCTGGCCATTTCACAGGTGGTTGGGAAGTGATGGGCCATGCGGCTCCAGGTTTCGACGGTGCGGCGCGCGCCGGAGACAAGGACGAGGTCGGGGTGGTGTCCGTTTTTGGTCAGCCACGCGCCGATGGCATCGGCGGAGCGCCGGCCCCGGTCGTTCAGGGTGCGGTCGATGTCGTCGAGGGTTGGGTCACCCCAACTGGATTTCGCGTGTCGTGTCAGGATCAGGGTCAGCGGCATGAGTGGAACTGGTCCATGTGAAAGGCGCTTTGTGCTGTCATCCTGTGATATTTCTGGCTTTGAGGGCAAGTCTTGCGGACGTTGCAGCCGGATTTCATGCAGCTTTGGCCGTCGGCCGTGTCGAGGAAGGCATGGCAGGCCGCGAGATTGTAGCCTGAGGCTGTGAGGGCGCTAACCGGGCATGCGGAAAGGCAGGGGCGGGTTTGACAGGTCTCGCAAGGGCTTTCGGGCGCTGGCGGCAAGGGCAATCTGTCGGGAAAAATAAGGGCCCCGCGGTAGGAGACCCAGAGGCCCGCAGTGTCGTGCACGAGGAGGCGCACGGGCGAGGACCATGCGCGGCCTGTCCTGAGCGCCCAGGACATGAAGGGGCGGCGTGGGGTGCCGAAGGGGAAGAGTGGCGTGGCGTTCAGGTTTTGAGCTGCGGCGCTGATGATGCGTGTCGACCAGCGGTCGAGCGGGTCTTCGTGGCCATCAGTGGCTTCGGGGGACGCCGAAAAGTGGGGCCAGAAGCCGGGTTCGTGCGGTCCGAGCATGACCACCGTTCTGCCGTCGAGGCCGTCTTCGTCGTCGGTGTGAAATGCGCCGAACACGTCCAGATGGTCCTGCCGGACGCGTTGGGCGATATCGGCAAGTGTCATCGCGCCGGTCGGATCAGGCTGCCTGCGCCGTGGTCTGTAAACAATTCCAGAAGACAGGCGTTTGGGGCGCGGCCATCTAGAATAACGACGGCCCGCACACCGCCGTCGATGGCGGCAAGGGCCGTTTCGGTTTTGGGGATCATACCGCCTGCGATTGTGCCGTCTTTGGTCAGTTCCCGGATTTGAGTGGGCGTGATCTCGGTCAGAACACTGCCTTCCTTATCTTTCACGCCCTCGACATCGGTCAGCAAGAGGAGGCGATCCGCCGCCAGACTGGCGGCGATGGCTCCGGCGGCTGTGTCACCGTTCACGTTGAAGGTTTCGCCGCTGCGGCCCGCACCGAGAGGTGCGATGACGGGGATGTTTTCGGCATCAGTCAGGGTGCGCAGGATGGTGGGGTCAATGTCGGATGGGGTGCCGACAAAGCCGAGCGCGGCGTCGGTTTGGTCGCACATCATGAGGTTTGAATCCTTGCCCGAAAGCCCCACGGCGCGGCCGCCTTGCCGGTTGATCGCCTGCACGATCCGTTTGTTCACGAGGCCCGAAAGAACGGCCTCGACGACTTCCACCGTGGCGGCGTCGGTCACGCGTTTACCGTTCACGAACTCGGACTTGATATTCAGGCGTTTCAACATGTCGTTGATCATTGGTCCGCCGCCATGCACGACGACCGGGTTCACGCCGACCTGACGCATCAGAACGATGTCGCGCGCAAAGCCGTCCATCGCGTCGTCGTCAACCATGGCATGGCCGCCGAATTTGATGACGACGGTCGCGCCTTCATAGCGCTGCAAGTATGGCAGGGCCTGGCTTAGGGTGCTGGCGGTTGCGATCCAGTCGCGGTTCACGTCTCTGGGTCTCATGGCTGTCCTCTAACCGCTTGGTTAGAGCTTTGTCGCAGCCGGCTCAAGCCAGCGTTGCAATGATCGCGCGGAGCGTGTCTATCCCGTCGCCCTTTTCGGACGATGTCAGAACAATTTCCGGAAAGGCGGCCGGATGTTTGGACAGCGCGGTGCGCACTTGTGCCATGACGCGTTCGCGGTCGGCGGCTTTTACTTTATCGGCCTTCGTCAAGACCGCCTGAAAGGTGACGGCAGTGGCGTCGAGGAGTGTCAGGATATCCTCGTCGACAGCTTTGATGCCGTGTCGTGCGTCAATGAGGACGAAAGCGCGACGCAGGTTCTGGCGGCCAGCCAGATAGGACTTCAAAAGGCGCTGCCATTTCTCGACGACTTTGACGGGTGCGTTGGCAAATCCATAGCCGGGTAGGTCGACGAGATAGCGTTCCTCACCCAGCGTGAAAAAGTTGATCTCTTGTGTGCGGCCCGGAGTGTTGGAGGCGCGCGCAAGGCCTTTTCGTCCGGTCAACGCATTGATCAAACTCGATTTTCCAACGTTTGAGCGTCCGGCAAAACAGACCTCAAGGCGATCTGCCTCAGGGAGCCCATCCATGGCGACAACGCCCTTCAGGAAATCGGTTTCTCCCGCAAAAAGCTTACGGCCCAGTTCAAGTTCGGATGTTTCGAACTCTGCGAGGGGGAATTGCATCTCCATTATAGAACCTCGACAGGTGCGTTCAGGGCGACATTACCACTTTCGACAACCTCGGCATACACTCCAAATTCCTGATGCCCAAGATCATCGAGCGTGCCCAATACATCGACATCGCGCTGCCCGGTTTCGGGATTGGCCATGGTCGCCTTGCATCGGGTGATTTGTTCTTTCACCTGCAGCACGGCGTCG
>JABDQU010000178.1 GCA_013042105.1 Boseongicola sp. | reverse complement strand
TTTGCCACAGCAACCAAAAGCGCTGCATCGGGCGCTTGGTCGGAAGAGGTGTCGGGCGTTGCGTGTTGCATGATCTGCCGTCAGGCGTAACGCCGGATCGCCCGTCGGGCAATCCAGCGCGCACCCTAGCGTGCCGTGAGCGGTCAGTTTCAGCCGCCCCGCTTGCCGTTTTTGCCACCGCGACGTTCGGCCATTCTCTCTTTGATGGCTTCGAATTCCTCGGCGCTGACGCCGCCCGAACCATCTGTGTCGGCACGCTCGATCATCCGTCCGGCCATGCGTCCGCCGCCTTCGCGGGCTTCGAGAACATCGCGGCTGAGCGCTCCGTCGCCGTCGGCGTCGAGACGGGCGAACATCGCGCTTGCGCGATCTGCGGCGCGCGCTTGCGAGTGGGCAATGAATTCAGCTTCCGAAACCTGCCCGTCACTGTTTGCGTCCATTTCGGCAAAGCGGTTGTCGCGTGCGGCTTCAATGTCTTCCAGCGTGATTTCGCCGTTGCCGTCTGTGTCGAGTGTTGCGAAGTCCATCGCTCCGGGACCTGCGCGGCGCTCCTGTGCTTCGGCGACGCCAAAACCGGCGGTGATTGCCAGTGCCGCCGCGACGATAAGTGCTGTGTTCTTGTTCATGATACCTGCTTCCTTGTGGCGTTGTGTTTTGCTTTCGTGCCTTTCAAACGGTCGCTGCGCCAAATTCCGTCGCAATTTTTTTCAGTAATCGAAACAAAGACGCGACATCCCGCCGCAAGGACATTTCGCGTCGTTTCCATTCTACCTTGCGGCCTTGAGAGTGAAGCCGAACCAAACTCTATGTGCGCTGGCTGAAAGGCATGCGATGTTATCTGATACGCCTCCGATTTTAACCGATGAAACTGACTATGAAGGGTCCGACCGCGATGTGCGCGGAGCGATGCTGCGTGGCTGGAAGAGGACGTGTCCGAACTGTGGGCGCGGGCCTTTGATGAAAAGCTATCTCGCCGTGCGTGACAGTTGCCCGGTGTGCGATCAGGAATTGCATCATCATCGCGCGGATGACGGGCCTGCATATCTGACCATTTTGATTGTCGGCCATCTGATGGCGCCAGCGTTGATCTGGGCCTTTACCGAGTTTCGCCCCGATCCAATGGTTCTTGCCTCGACCTTTACAGTGGGGTGTGTTGGGCTTTCGCTGTATCTTTTGCCTCGATTGAAGGGCGCAATTGTGGGGCTGCAATGGGCGAAACGGCTGCATGGGTTCGGAACCTCTGGGTGAGGACAGACCCGTGAGTGACGAGGTGCCGATCCGCGCTGCCTCGACGCTTATTCTGGTGAAAAACGCGACCAGCGAGCCTTCTGTTCTGATGGGGCAGAGGGGCAAGGGCGCTGTTTTCATGCCGCACAAGTTCGTTTTTCCGGGTGGCGCGGTGGATGCGGGGGACGAGGGCGTTGCCTTGGCTGAACCGCTTGATGCGCGGACACGCAACCTTTTGAGGCTTTCGCCCGAGGGAGCGGAGACGTCACCAGAAGCTTTGGCCGTTGCGGCGATGCGCGAGCTTCATGAAGAGACGGGGCTGGTGTTGGAGCGTGCTTCAATGTTGCGGTTTTTTCTGCGTGCGATCACGCCGCCGGGACGCCCCAGGCGGTTTGATGCGCGGTTTCTTCTGGCGCCTGCTGAGGCGGTTTCGGGGGGTGCCGAGGCTGTGTTCCGCGACAGTGACGAGCTTTCGCATCTTCACTGGGTGGCACTGCGGGACGTGCAGGCGCTGGATTTGGCAAATGTCACGGCGATGGTTCTGGAGCGGTTGGCTGCGCATTTGCCATCGCTTGAAACGCCCGAGCGCGTGCCTTTGGTGCGCAATGATCGGGTCGGGGATCGCGTGGTCTGGTTAGCTTGAGCCAATCAGTGCGACGGCGGTGATTGAAACGGTGAGAAGCGCCATGCCGAACAGCTCGCGGGCTGAGGTTTTCTCGCGGAAGAACAGGACTCCCATGGCAAGCGAGAAGATCAGTTCGATCTGGCCGACGGCAAAGACGTAGGCCGCGTTTTGCAGAGAAAAGGCGGCGAACCAGCACCAGCTTCCGATGAGGGAGAACACTCCGACCAACGACGATTTACGCCAGCCTTTCAGGGTTTCCGTGATCTGGCCGGGTTCGCGCAGGGCAAGCCAGAGGCCAAGGGCGATGGCTTGGGCGGAGGCAACGAAGGCGAGGGTCAGGCCCGCGACGAGAAAGGTGTTGTCGCTGTCCATTGCGAGGAGAGCGCCGCGGTAGCCGACAGCGGAGAGAGCGAAAAAGACGCCCGATAACAGGCCGATCGCCGCACCTTTGTTGAAGATGCCTCCGCCTTCGGGGGCTTCGGACAGGAGGAGGACGGCCACAAAGCCAAGCGCGATGAAGGCGGCACCGAGCGGGTCGAGGTGGTCACCGAGGATCAGAAGTCCGGCGATGGCAGTGAGCATCACTTCGGTTTTCTTGAAGGTGATTCCGACGGCGAAGGCGCGGCGTTTGAAGAGGGCGACGGTGCAGATGGTGGCAAGGATTTGGGTCGCACCGCCTGCGAGGGCGTAGGGCCAGAAGGCGGGTGTGACGCTGGGCAGGGTGGCCGGGGTCAGGGCGACATAGGCGGCCATAATGGCGATGACGACCGGCGCGGACCACAAAAAGCGCGCCCATGTGGCGGCGGCTGTGCTGAGGGTGCTTCCGGCCAGCACTTTTTGCAGGGCAAACCGGAAAGTTTGCGCAAGGGCGGCGGCGATGGCGAGGATGACCCAGAGTTCCATGCGCGGACGTTTAGTGGAAAGCGCAGGAATGGAAAGGGCTTAGCCGCGTCTCCAAAGGGGATGCGGGACCGGGTCTTTGCGGCGTAGGAAGTGTTTGGCGAAGACCTGCGCGTAGGAGCTGTAGATATAGCCGTCGTTTTGCTTGAGGTAGCGGTCGGGGTTCCGGCGGAAGAGGCCGGGGAGTTTATACCACGGCTCGCGCGGGTGAGTGTGGTGCAGGACATGGTAGTTGTTGTTGAGGAAGAGAAGGGCGAGGGGGCCTTGGTCGTCTATGATGACGGTGCGGCCGCGCGCGTGTTCGTGGGCCTGATGTTCGAGGAAGGTGCGAATGCGCAGAAGCGACAGGCCTAGGTAGGTGGCGATGAGGTAGGCCCAGAAGGGGATCGTTGCGATTGTGGCAAGCCAGATAAGGACCGGGATGAGCGCGGGCAGGTGCCATGCCCAGCCTTTAAGGACGCGAGGGTCTGTCTTTCGGTTCTTCCAATCGGACTTAAGGAAACAGGCGGTGCCGAGGATGGGGCCGATGATCAGGCGACCGGCGAGGGTGTTGTTGGCGGTGTGGATCATGCGCTCGACGCGCGGCATTTTTTCCCAGTCGCCGGGGTCAATGTAGTTGCTTTCGGGGTCGTCGTAGGGGTCGGTCAGGCGGCTGTCGAGGTGGTGGTCGAGGTGGGTGTCGCGAAAGCGCGCATAGGGCAGGATCAACGTCAGAGCTGGGGCGACGAGGAGGGCATTGAGGGTCGTGTTCTTTAAGGGGTGACCGTGGATGGCTTCGTGTTGAAGCGAGGAAAATTGCGCGATGGCGATGGCTGTGATGATCACGGCGAGCGAGGTTGAGAGACCTGCGAGCCATGTCGTTGCAAGCGCCCAAACGGCGTAGG
>JABDQU010000174.1 GCA_013042105.1 Boseongicola sp. | reverse complement strand
GGCGGGCGGTGTCCTGCGCTGCGGTGATCGAGAATTTTCACCCCAAATCACGGCGTGCCGATCATGCATTCTGGGGCATGCTGTCGACTTTGCCGGAGTGGCGGGGGCGTAAGATAGCCTTGATACTGGGGGCTCGGGCGATTGTTACTCTTTTTGAGGACCATGGTTTTTCGAAGTTCACGACGGGTGTCCGGGCAGAGAATGGCGGGTCAATGGCGCTTTGCGCAAAGCTGGATATGTTGCCCGGAAAGTGGTGTAGTTATGTCGGGATGGACCCGGCGCAGGTCACGAGCGCGCGGGTGACAAAGTGAGAGGTCTCTGAGCGCGCATCAGAGCGGGAAGGGGAGGCGCATATGACGGATACGAATATGGAACGGCTGGAGGCGTCGCCGATCCCGGAGATCGGGGAGGTAACATTTGCCGAGCTTTGGTCGTCGCTGAAGGCGGGGCTTTATGATTTCCGCAAGGCTCCGGGGTTTGGGCTGGCGTTCAGTGCGTTTTATGTGGCGACCGGGTTGGGGCTGTTTTGGATCGGGGCGGGGACGTTCATCTGGACGTTGGCGTTTGCGCTGGGGTTTCCTTTGGTCGCGCCGTTTGCGGCTGTCGGGCTTTACGAGGTCAGCCGCCGGATTGAGGCGGGCGAGCCTTTGGACCGCCATGAGGTTTTGAGCGTGGTCTGGCGTGAGCGCACCCGGCAATTGCCGTGGATCGGTGTGATCCTGACGCTGATCTTCCTGTTCTGGAGCTTTTTCGCGCATATGACGTTTGCGATGTTTTTTGGCATGTCGGCTTTGACGAATGTCAGCACGTCCTATGAGATTTACTTCACGGCCAACGGAATGGCGATGATTGCGATGCAGACGGTGGTCGGGGCGGCGGTGGCGTTTCTGGTTTATGGGGTGGCGGTGATGTCCTTGCCTTTGTTGGTGGACAAGGAGATCGACTTTGTGACGGCCATGTTGGTGAGCCTGCGCACCGTGTCGAAGAACAGAATTGTGCTGGGAACCTGGGCTGTGGTGATCGCGGGGTTGTTGTTTGTTGCGATGGTGCCGTTGTTTTTAGGGCTGTTTATCGCGCTGCCAGTGCTTGGGCATGCGACGTGGCATTTGTATCGGCGGGCGCTGTATCACCCGGTTTAAGGAAGGTGAGCACGGGAGTTGCGAATTGGCGCGCGGTGACGCAGGCGTCGATATGGCGCACCCCTAAGGCAGCAGGTCCGGCGAAGGGAGCGCGGTTTATTTGAGCGGCGCGGAACTTGGGCCGGGACAGATTTTCCGCATTTGGGGCCGCTAGAGCGCGCGAGATACCCGGATGACGTCCGGGGTATCAAGGTCTGTGGACTGTTCGAATTCGAGGTCCCGCATCAGGTCGAGCATGTCCTCATTGTCGCGCAGGACGGTGCCTTCGATCCGCGTGAGGCCTTTGTCTCGGGCGGTTTTCATCAGCGCCTGCATTAGCATTGTTCCGATGCCCTGATGTTGCAGGTCGTCTGAGACGACAATTGCAAATTCACAGGATGTCTTGTCGGGATTGATCGCATAGCGCGCGACACCGACCTGTCTGGGGGTGTTGCCTTCGATGGCGGCAATGAGGGTCATTTCGGTGCGGTAGTCGATCTGGGTGAACTGCACCAGCATCTGGGAGGTGAGTTCGCGCAAGGCGCCCATGAAGCGGAAGCGTTTGGCCTCGGGAGAGAGGTTGCGCACGAAGGCGGCCTCGCTTTCGGCGTCTTCGGGGCGGATGGGTCGGATGATCAGAGGCGTGCCGTCGGGCAGGTGGTGGTGCGAGACGAGGTGGCGGGGGTAGGGGTGGATTGCGACGTGGTCGTAGCGGTTCTGATTGGAGGGCGTTTGCGCGATGCGGATGCGGGCGTCGACCGCGATGGTGCCGGAGGGGCCGGCGAACAGCGGGTTGATGTCCAGTTCGGTGATTTCGGGCACTTCGCAGACAAGGTCGGAAATGTGCAGCAGGACGTCGATCACAGCGGATGTGTCAACTGGCGCGAGGTCGCGGAAGCCTTCCAGAAGGCGCGAGACTTTGGTGCGGTCAATGAGGCGGCGGGCCAGAACGGCGGTCAAGGGGGGCAGGGTCACGGCGCTGTCGCGCATGACTTCTACCATTGTTCCGCCTGCTCCAAACAGGATCGCGGGGCCGAAGATCGGGTCCTTGCTGACGCCGATCACAAGCTCGCGGGCGTCTTCGATATGGGCCATGGCTTCGACGGTGACGCCGCGGATTTCGGCGTCGGGTTTGGCGGCGCGGGCGGCAGTGATGATTTCATAAAAGCTTTGATTGAGTTCGGCGGCTGTGGAAATGCCGATGCGGACCCCGCCGATATCGGATTTATGCGTGATCTGGGGGAATTGATCTTCATTGCGACGGGAAAGCCCAGCGTTTCGGCGGCGACCAGCGCGTCTTTGGCTTCGGCCGCTTCAAGCGTGAGGTTCACGGGGATGCCAAAGGCGCGCAGGACGGCCTTGGATTCGATGTCCGACAGCATGGAGCGACCGTCCATCAGCGCGGCCCGGATGATCAGGCGCACGCCATCGAGATCGGGTGGTGCGCCGTTGGGCAGTGGTCCCGGTGCTTCGAGGGCAAGCTGGCGGTTCAGGTGGTGTTGGGCGAGGTACGAGAAGGCCTCGACGGAGCGCTCGGGCGTGGTGAAGTCGGGAATTCCGTTGGACGAGAGGTGCTTTCGCCCCTCGCTGACCGAGCTTTCCCCCATCCAGCAGGCAAGGACCGGTTTCTTTGCCTGTTTGGTGACGGTTTCGGTGATTTCCAGTGCGACTTCGGTGGCGTCGGTCATTGCTTGCGGTGTCAGCATGACAAGCACGCCGTCGAAGGCGGGATCGTCCATCGCGGCGGCGATTGCGGCTTTGTAGTCTGCCGGTTTGGCGTCGCCGAGGATGTCAATCGGATTGCTGCGGGACCAGTATTTCGGAAGTTGTTTGTCGAGGGCTTTCAAGGTGGTTTCGGACGGCGGGGGGAGATCGACGTTCAGGTCTCCGGCGCGGTCTGCGGCGAGCACACCGGCGCCGCCTCCGTTTGTGATGATCGCCAGTCGGTTGCCGTGGGCGCGTTTGTTGGCTGACAGAATTTCGGCGGCGGCGAAGAGCTGGCCGAAGGTGTCGACGCGAACCGCACCGGCGCGGGTGAGGGCTGCGTCAAAGACGTCATCGCTTCCCATAAGCGCGCCGGTATGGGTTTGGGCGGCTTTCGAGCTTTGGCTGTGGCGGCCGACTTTCAGGACGACAACCGGTTTTGTGCGTGTGGCGCGGCGGACGGCTGAGATGAAGGATGAGGCGTCACGCAGGCCCTCAACATAGAGCAGGATGGCGTTTGTTTTTGGATCGATTGCCAAGGCATCGACAGCGTCGCCAAAGCCGATATCGAGCGCGTTTCCAAGCGAGACGAGCGCGGAAAAACCCAGTTGGTTGGGTTCGGCCCAGTCCGAGATGGCCGAGCAAAGCGCGCCGGATTGCGAGACAAGCGCCAGGCCGCCTTTTGGGGTGGTCGCTTTGAGGAAGGTGGCATCCAGGCCCAGCCAGGGTCGCACGAGGCCGACGCAGTTGGGGCCGAGCAAGCGCACGCCGCCGCGATTGGCTGCGTCTTTCAGTTTGTCGCCGAGGTCCTTTTGGGCGGTTCCGCCTTCGCCAAACCCAGCGGACAGAACAATAGCGTTTTTGGTTCCGGCTTCGCCGCATTGGCGGATGATTTCGGGGACCGTGTGGGCAGGCGTTGCGATGACGGCGAGGTCCACGTGGCTTTTTATGTCCGCGAGTGAGGCGAAACAGGGCTTGCCGTTGAGTGTTTTGTGTTTGGGATTGATGGGGTGGATCGGGCCCTCGAAACCGGCCTTTAGCAGATTGGCGTAGACCTTGGCGCCGACGCTGTCGGAGGCGTGACTTGCGCCGAAGACGGCGACGGACCTTGGGTTGAGCATCGGGTGGAGGGGGCTGGGTCCCATGGTGAGCCTTTTTTGGGGCGGCGACAGGGCGCGCGCGCTGGAATGACGTTCGGTGGTCTCGTCGGTTTTAAGGTCTGAAACAGACCTTGGGGCTGTGACGCGAAAAGTGAGGAAGGTTTCAAAGGTCGAGGTGGCGTCAGGTGATGGTTTGCAAGCTACTGAAACGCGCCTTTGAGGTGTTTGATTTGGGTCAATCTGGCGCAGTTCTGTGCGACCCGACGCGCGATTGCGCGGGATGCAGCCGAATGGGGAAGTGTTTCGCGTTACTGTTCGCGGAACGCTCTTTGCAGATACACCGTCAAGGGTTGGGTGAGGTAGCTGAGCGGTGACCGGTTGCCGGTTTGCAGGAAGGCTTCAACGGGCATTCCGGGGCGAAGCTCGACGGCGGGGAGCGTTTGCAGAGTGGTTGGGTCAGGTTGGATGACGGCCTCGTAATATCGCGCGCCCGAGGCCTCATCGGCTTCGGTGTCGGCGGAAATGCGGATCACTTCGCCGGGGATTTGCGGTGTTGTGCGGCTGTTGAAGGTCGTCAGCATGAGCGAGACGCTTTGATCCGGGAAGACCTGTTCGATGTCGGTGGGATCGATTTTGACGCGGACTTGCAGGGGTTGGTCGCCGGGCACGATGAAGAGGATCGGCTCGGCGGCCTGAATGACCGAGTTTCTGGCGGCAATGCGCGAGCCGAACACGGTGCCGTTCGCGGGCGAGCGGATGTCCAGACGGGCAAGCCGTTCGGTGAGGCTTGCACGCCGCTCGGCCAGTTCGATCTCGGTATATTCGAGGTCGCGCAGGCGCGTGATGGCCTGTTCGCGCCGGTTATTCGTCAACCGGAGCTTTTCGATTGCGAGGGCGGAGATTTGGGCGCGGGATTCTGCCGTAAGGAAGGTCAGGCGACCAATCTCACCTTCGAGCCTTGCTTCCTCGCGTTGTAGCTCGTTGAGGCGACCGGCCTGGATGAGGCCTTTGTCAAAGAGGCTTTGAAGCTTGGTCATCTCGCCTGTGATCAGGTTTAGCTGACGCTCAAGCGCCGAGATTTGCGCGTTTGCGCCGTCGATCTGGCGTTCGATCTGAACCTGTTGTTCTGCCAGCTGGTTCTGTTCTTGCTGGAAGCTTTCGCGTTTGGCTTTGAAGAGGTCGCGCTGTCCGGCGATGTGGGCCTGGACTTCGGTGGGTTCATAGAGGGCAAAGGCGGGAAGATCGGCAGGTTTTAGCGTGTCTGCGCCGTCCCGTTCCGCGACCAGACGGGCGCGGCGTGCGAAAATCTCGGCGAGTTGGCGTTCGACGACCGCCAGTTCGGATTTGAGGAAAGTGCCGTCCAGTTTGATCAGGATCTGACCGGCGCTAACGCGATCACCGTCGCGCGCAAGGATCGCGCCGACGACACCGCCGTCTGGGTGCTGCACGACTTGTCGGTCGCTTTCGACTTCGACGGTGCCGGAGGCGACCACTGCGCCGGAGATTTCTGCGCCGACGCTCCAGTAGCCGACGCCCCCGACCAGTGCGAGGATGGCTGCGAAGCCGATGAGGATGGGGAAGCGCGCGCTTTTAGCGTTTTTCATGGGCTTGCTCTTTCGCGATGACCTGTTGGATGGCGCCGGAGTTTTTCATCATGGATTGGATGATATCGCCGCGGGGGCCATGGGCTGCGACGCGGCCATTTTCCAGAACCAGAAGTGTGTCGCAGGCCGAGATTGCGTTGGGGCGGTGGGTCATGATGATGACACCCTTGTTTTCGGCTTTCATAGTCTGAATGACGTTGTGAAGCGCGGATGAGCCTTCGGCGTCGAGGGCTGAGTTCGGCTCATCCAGCACCAGAAGCACGGGGTCGGCGTAGATGGCGCGGGCGAGGGCGAGCCTTTGGCGCTGGCCGCCCGACAGAACGCAGTCTTGGGCGCCGATCCGGGTGTCATAGCCTTTGGGAAGGTTCAGGATGATGTCGTGGACATGCGCCTTTTGGGCCGCGGCGACGACTTTATCGGGGTCCGGATTTGCGGTCATCCGGGCGATGTTTTCGGCGATGGTGCCGTCGAAAAGCTGAACGTCCTGCGGCAGGTAGCCGATGTAGGTTCCAAGGTGTTCGGGGTCGTACTGGTCGAGTTTTGCGCCCGCCAGCCGGACGTCTCCGCGCGTCGGCGTGAGCAGTCCGACGATGATTTGCGCGAGGGTGGTTTTGCCCGAGCCGCTGCGGCCGATGACGCCGATGGCCTCGCCGGGGGCGATTGCGAAGGTGACCTGTTGCAGGATCGGTTTGCTGGGCGCGCCTTGCAGGAGTGTGACGTTGCTGACGTCGAGTTTCGCTTCGGGTCTGGGCAGGGTTGTTTCGGGCCCTTGGTCACGTTCGTCTGCGAGGAGGCTGTTGACGCTGCGCCATGCCTCCCAGCCGCGTTGGGCGACGGGCCATTGTGAAACGCTGATTTCGATCGGGGCGAGGGCGCGGCCAAGGATGATGGAGGCGGCGATCATGGCACCGGCGGTGATCTGGTCACCGAGCACCAGCCATGCGCCAAGCGCGAGCATGGCTGACTGCAGGAACAGGCGGAACGATTTGGAAAATGAGCTGAAGGAGGCGGTCCAGTCGGTTCCGCGCAGGCTCTGGTCAACCGAGGAGTCCTGAACGGTGAACCAGCGGTCGATCAGGGCTTCGGTCATGCCTTGCGAGCGCAGGAACGGGGCGGCGTCTTCGGCTTGTTTGGCGATGCGAAGCGCGTCGCCGGAGAGGCGTGTCGATGTTTTTGTGCGTTTGGCCGTCAGCATCTGATTGAGCACGGCGGAGGTGGTGAGCACCGTGGCGCCTGCAACGGCGAGCCAGCCGAGCATCGGGTGGAACACGAAGATTGCTGCGATGAACAGCGGTGTCCACGGCAAGTCGAAGATCGCAAGCATCACAGGCGCGGCGAAGAACCCGCGGATTGCATCGAGGTCGGTGACGCTGCCTTTTTTGTCCTGACGGCGCAGGGCTGCCTGACGAAGCAAGACGCGCAGGACGGGGCGTCCTAGGGCTGATTGAAAGTGCGCTCCGGCGCGGACCATGACGCGGCCTCGGGCGAATTCGATCAGCCAGTAGAGAAAGTAGAGCAGGGCCACGAGGGCGAAGAGCGCGACGAGTGTTTCTTCGGAGCGCGACCCGAGGACGCGATCATAGACCTGCAGCATGAAAAGCGGGCCGGTCAGCATCAGAAGGTTCGTGAAAATGCTGAAGACGAAGGTTGTTGCGCCAAGCCTGCGCACGCTTGAGCGCACGGCTTTCAGGTCTTTGTTCGTCGCTCGGCTCATCGGCGCGCCTCCTTTTAATGCTCTGCTGTCGGGATATCTGCAGAGATTTTTTGTTGGCGCTTTGACAAATATCAATCTCCCTATGTGTTTTGAGTGCTTGAATTTCCCTTGGGGGCGCGACTCGGCCTCTGGTCAGTCTTTTGTAAAGGGAGCGTAAAATGGCAACGCCAATTAACCCAGGTAACGTCGATGATTGGGATGAGCCGCTGAATGTGGATCCGATGTTCACATCGTCTCATGTCTTCAGCACAGCCGATATCAATGTCACCTTCGCGGGCGACACGATCGGCAATATCGCTGATCCGTTGAGCGTGTTTGATACATCCGGAGCAAGCGGAACAAAGGTAACCAAGGATGGGGTGACGCTCTATCCGATTGACTCGGAGTTCGGCTTTTATGTCGAGGACTTCGCCAACGCGACCGGAAAGGATCTGGACGGAGACTATGCGGAAGGCTTTGCGGGCGATCTTGTGATCGGCGGCGAGCAGGTCGGGCTTGTGGTGTCGGATTCTCCGACGGACACGTTTAAGACCCCTGCGCTTTTGGGCACGTGGCTGGCCGGTCTTGGCGGCAATTCGGTCAAGGCATCGACTGAGCATTACTATGTGATGCAGAATGTCCTGTCAGATCAGCGGTTTCCCGGTGATCCGGAGGCGGAGTATCCGCTTGATGACAATCTGATTGTGATCGGGGGCGAGTTTGACGGCATGGCCGTCGCCGACGCGATTTCCGATCTGGTTGCGCTGGCGGACAATGCGGGGGACCGCAATGGCGATGGTGTCATCGACATCAAGGATGTGCTGGAGCCGAACGAGACCGAGATTGACTCCAATATTGCCGTCAGCACGGACTATTCCGTCACGCTGAAGGACGATGGCAAGCTGCTTTATCGTTGGGGCAATATGATCAAGAAGCCCAACGATGTGCGCATGGAGGCTTCGCTTGAGCTTCCCGAAGAGTGGAGCGAGTTCAACACGACGACGAACCTGCGCAACCTCTATGTGGTCGAGGATGCCGAACTGGTGGTGCATCACACGATCACCAACAACCCCAACGATCAGGTGCGTCCCGAGGACTTTGAAAACGAGGCCGCTATCGGGGTTCTGCCCACTTATGAGATCATTGAGAACTACTCGGATCCGCTTGAGCCGGAAAAGGGCACGCGCGAGGTCTGGGTGAGCACCGATGACTATTATGCGGGTGATGGCACCTTCTATCCTGCCGGGACGATCCTGAAGGATGCGTGGCTGGCCGATCAGTGGGCGGCATCGGATCTGGCGGCCCTTGGGGCCACGGATGGTGCGGAAGGGTTCACCAATGAATGGTATACGACGATGGATCGTGAGCCGTTCGAGCCTTCTTTGAATGAGGACGGCACGGAATATGAGGAGTCCGGTCCGAGGTGGCGTTTGAAGCCCGGAAAATACGGTCAGGATCTGCCCGGCGTCGAGATCACTGTTGATCCGAGCAGTCCGCCGCCTGCGCAGAAGGACGAGATCAAGTATGAAGTGGGTGCGGAAACGCAGACTGTTCTGAACCTGCTCGACTGGGGCGATCCGGCCCAGCCTCTGGCGCTGAGTGCCGGTTGGCAGGACCAGCCCGGTGAGGTGTCGGTGAACGGGATGAACTACACCAACGGGTTTGATATCTCGGTCTATATCAAGGGCGACATCAAGCCAGCGACGATCTATAGCGCGGCGCTTTTGATGGATTACACGCTTTTGACGCCATTTGCCTTTGGCGAAACGGTTCAGGCGACTGAGGGCGACGATTATCTTGTCGGGATTGGCGACAACATCTTTGACGGCGGCGATAACGCGGGCGGTGACGGTCGAGATATCTTTGTCGTCTCCTACGGGTCTTCGCTTGAGGGCGTTGCTCTGAGCGAAAGCGTGATCAACGGCTTTGATGTCGGGGAAGACGCGCTTGGGATGATCGGCCTGGGTGTCACGGATGAGAATTTCGAGACATGGGTTTCGCAGGAGGTCGTTGACGGTGATCTGGAGATTTCTCTGGACCGTGACGGT